>NZ_JAAGPB010000212.1:0-13659 GCF_017104585.1 Burkholderia sp. Ac-20392 | reverse complement strand
GCCGGGCTGGGGCGACGACAGCGCATAAGGTTCGCTCGCGACCGCGCGCTCGACGCCGTCGGCATCGAACGTGACGAGTTTGACGGAGCCGGTGCCAAGGTCGATTCCGAGCAGGCGCATGACGTGTGGGCAAATTCGTATGAACGGATGTCGATGATAACGGGATCGCAATGCGCGCCCCGTTTTTTGCCGCCACCGCGGCAGGCCGAAAACGCGGTCGCCGGACGGGTTCCACCCGGCTGCACCTTGCGGGCAAAAGCGGCCGTTCGCGGGTTAACCCGGCACGATTTTTCCCAGGCACTTTTTGCCACTATGCATCCCGCCCAATACACACCATAAAGCGGCCTATATTTGACACGGGGGCCAGCGCTATTTTGAAGGGCTATAAAACCGGGAAACCTCACTCCTGCGGCTGTTTCCCGATGATCGACACCTTGTTGCATGCCGAAATGGCATATCGAACCAGCAAAGAACGGAATAGTACCCAGCACTCTTGTTGCGTGGATTCATTCCGAATAATTTCGTATCACCCCGAAAACAAGATCATGGAGTGAGACAGATGCAATCGAACACGGTCCATCCGTGCGATGAGGTGCTGCCGACCGGCAAGCTGGTAACGCTTGGCCTGCAACACGTCCTCGTCATGTACGCCGGCGCTGTCGCCGTGCCGCTTATCGTCGGCGCCGCGCTCAAGCTGCCGAAAGACCAGATCGCGTTTCTGATCAGCGCCGATCTGTTTTCGTGCGGCATCGCCACGCTGATCCAGACGCTCGGCCTGTGGGTCTTCGGGATCCGCCTGCCCGTCATCATGGGCTGCACGTTCGCGGCAGTCGGCCCGATGATCGCGATCGGCACCAACCCGGGCCTCGGCATTCTCGACATCTTCGGCTCGACCATCGCGGCCGGCATCATCGGCATCGTGCTCGCGCCGATGATCGGCAAGCTGTTGCGGTTCTTCCCGCCAGTGGTCGTCGGCACCGTGATCGCGGTGATCGGGCTGTCGCTGATGGAAGTCGGCATCAACTGGGCGGCCGGCGGCGTCGGCAACCCCGAGTACGGCAGCCCCGTCTATCTCGGCCTGTCGCTGCTCGTGCTGACACTGATCCTGCTGATCAACAAGTACGGCCGCGGCTTCATCGCGAACATCTCGGTGCTGCTCGGCATCGTCGCCGGCTTCGCGATCGCCTTCGCGATCGGCCGCGTGAATACCGACGGCGTCGCGCACGCACCGTGGGTCGGCTTCGTGATGCCGTTCCACTTCGGCCTGCCGCACTTCGACCCGCTGTCGATCGTGACGATGGTCACGGTGATGTTCGTCACGTTCATCGAATCGACCGGCATGTTCCTCGCGGTCGGCGACATGGTCGATCGCCCGGTCAACCAGGAGCGCCTCGTGCGCGGCCTGCGCGTCGACGGCCTCGGCACGCTGATCGGCGGCATCTTCAACTCGTTCCCGCATACGTCGTTCTCGCAGAACGTCGGCCTGATCGGCGTGACGGGCGTGAAGAGCCGTTTCGTGTGCGCCACCGGCGGCGTGATCCTCGTGCTGCTCGGCCTGTTCCCGAAGATGGCGCAGGTCGTCGCATCGGTGCCGCCGTTCGTGCTCGGCGGTGCGGGCATCGTGATGTTCGGGATGGTGGCTGCGAACGGCATCAAGGTGCTGTCGAAGGTCGACTTCGTGAACAACACGCACAACCTGTTCATCGTCGCCGTGAGCGTCGGCATGGGCCTCGTGCCGGTCGTGTCGCCGCACTTCTTCTCGAAGCTGCCGCCCGCGCTGGCCCCGATCCTGCACAGCGGCATCCTGCTGGCATCGGCAACGGCCGTGATCCTGAACATCGTGTTCAACGGCGTGAAAGGCGAGAAGGATGCGCGCTGCGACATCCGCCGCGCCGGACACGACTTCGACGGGCGTCCCGCCGACGTGCACCACTGATCGCCACGCGCCGGACGACGGCGCGAAGAAGCGGTAACTAAAAGCGCCACGGCATGCCGTGGCGTTTTGCTTTGAGGGAACGGTGAAAGGCGGGGACGCACGGGGCGATCGTGCGGTGTGCGGTGTGCGGTGACGAACACCAAGCATGCGTCGGCTTGTGACGGCCGGCGCTTACTGCATGGTGTGAAAGGGGCCGCTTCACACCGTCAAGATGTGCAACACTGCGCGGCGGCTCGCGGCCAGGGCCTCATTTCACTTGGCAAGGACATTCATGCGGACAACCGGGAAGGAAGTCGATTTCCACTCGTCGGCCATTATCCGGCACACCGCTCAAGTGATGCGACTTATAAAGCCTGGCATCGACGTCGATAGGTGCTCGACCAAGCCCCAATGTGACGAGAAGCCCCTTGATACTTTCCGCGCGTTGTCGAGCCAGCACGTGCGGCTGCCTTTCGTCAGCTTCGGCAAGGCCACCGACAGACGTACGATCGAGATTGGGATATTTGAGTTGAAGGTCTATCGCCCAATTGGCCACCCTTGTGAGCTCATCGCCGGACACCGTGGCAGAATCTCTTTCAAACGAAACATCAAGCGTATGGACTGGGGAGCAGGCGAATGTCCCGGCCGAGAAGAATGCCAGCGCAATACATGCCGGTCCTTTTACCATATCGATTTTCCGCTTGACCCAATCAGATTCAACAAGGATCGGCCTGTCACGCCACCTCTAACCCTCGTAGACAATATACCCGGCAATGCTATCCGCATTATTGATTGCTAGATCGGGGCGCATCCGAGCCAATACCAAGCACTCGCGCATGAAATATTGATGATCCTGAGCGCCAAAAGTGTCGGCAAAATGAGTGCACTCATGAATCAGTGTCGATAACATCGAGTCCTTCGCACTGGATATGAGGCGCATCCCACAAAAATTCTCGTGGATACAAATAGTATGTGTAGCGGTGTCAGGGGCACAAACATGCGCGACGGCACCATCCGGGTCCTTGTTATTCGGCGTGCAACCAAGATATCGATCAAGCTCCTCTGATTGACGGACAAAGTTTCCAGGCTTGAGATCGCACATCACCCGACTTACTCGTGCGAGGCCGACTGTCAGACGTTGCCGAATCGTTTCATCGCTTGAGCCAAACCACGTTGCGACGCGTTGACGTTCAACCGCTCCCCACTTGCGCAAGTCTACGAGCCGTACATCAATCATTTGTACGGCTCTATCGCGTAACGTTAGAACCATACGGCGAAATTCCGCATCAGTCATGTTTGGGCAGATGGGTGGCCCGTTCGATATCAATGCTTCGACTAACGAACCTTCTTTTGTGTCCGTCATCGCCTCCGCAATCGCCACACGATCGCCGTCACTCATTCTGTTTCTCCGATGACCTCAAGTTTTACCGATTCAGCCTCCGGCGTGATCACTCGCACGGTACGCCCCTGCGCATCGGTAATCCCTGAAGCCAGCACGTCGCCACGGCAATTTGTGATCCAATACCGCACACCCACAACGGGTTTCCTTGACTTCTTGTTGCGAATACCGAACTGCTGATCGTGGACTGCCGTGCCTCTTCTTACAGGGGCGACGCCTAAGCCATGCCTCCCCGTCAACCGCGCCACCTCATCTGCGGAAAAGGTCATCTTCATGCCGCGCTCGGCATAGAAAACAGGTGGCGGCTTGCAATCGCAGACGTTGATATCACCACTCAACGCCCACGGCTTGCCGTTTGGCCCTGTGCCCGGCCAGCGCGGGCCCTCCGGGGCGACAAACCCTTCCTGCTTGCATGCCGTGCAGTACGTCTTCATGTGCAGCGTTGCGATATGCACGCGCGGCGGCGGATCGGAACAGGTTACGTCCTCCAATCCTTCCGTAATCGTGGCGCTGCCGCCCTGATCCCCTTTGGCAAGGAAATAACGAATCATGAGGTCTCGCCTCGATGTACAACGGTTGAACGCTTCACCACGATGAAGGCGTCAGCGGATACCAGACCATCGCGCTCAGGGCTATCGGTAATGACGTCGCCGTTATCTAGTTCGCTGCCGACGAAAGCCAGCGGCTGGAAGTCTCCGTTATCCACCAGCCCAAGACCGCTTATGATTCGCGCGGTCGAACCGTCTGCGTAGTGAATTTGATTACCCACGACGCCAGACTTGCCAAGCCGAACACTGGTGTCCCACGTGCCGGTAGCTTCGCGCAACGCACCGCCTCGCGCGGTCGTGGCTCCTCGTACTGCCAACCTGTATCGCGGCAGTGCAGGCGGCGCATAATCCTCGTTAAACAACCCTTCGGCCGTTTCGCCAACCGGTACGTGAATTCCTGACAACCGCTGAAGCGTTTCGACGATACGATCGCCGTTGCTCAACCTGCTACCCACCAGCGCAAACGGCTTATCGCTGCAAATCGCATATTCGCCTGCACCATCCACAATGACGGCCTCGCTGCCATCCTCGTAAGTGACGACATCGCCAACACGGGCAACGACAAGCCCGGCGACTGTGAGGTCGCTCGTAGCCTCGGTTATCCGTCCACCGCGCTCAGTGAGCGCGCCGATGGTGGCAAAAAGATGGGTCGGTGCAGCCTGCTCGCTCTTCATCAGGATTTCCTTTCTCGACAATGGGTGAGAAATGCTTCATGCACAATCTGCACGGACGAGAAAGAAGAACCAATCAGACGAGTTCGAATTTCGTATAACTAATCGTTATAAAGACCGTCCAACAGCAAAATAAGCTGAATTGGGCGAAATGAGCGGGGATTTGGCGGCCGGGCGACAGGCTACCGGAGAGGGATGATCATCGATTAGGCGAAACGAGAATCTGCACGGTTAGTCCGTGCGCGTCGTGCTCGACGGCGCCCGGCCCCTGGATTTCGCGCCCCTGCAGATGTACGCGCGTGTCCCGCGTGGATCTCCGCAGCATTTCCACGCGAGGTTACCGCGCACTTAAGGACCAGTAATGATGGACTAGCCGACGTTTCCTTCGTTACGCTTCGCATCGTTCGTAACGGCCAAGCTTACGACAGGACTAACAACGTCCTGCCTGCGCGCGAAGCGACCGCACGCAGGCAGGATAACCGCTCGTTACCCGTTCGTCGCCGCTGCCGACGCAGGCGCCGGGGCGGCCGCCTTGTCGTAGTCGACCGGTGCATCCGGCGCACGCGGCGTCTCGCCCGCGCGCTGGATCCACCCGCCGCCCAGTGCACGGTACAGGTCGACCAGGTTGGTCCAGCGTGCCAGACGTGCGCTGATCAGCGACTGCTGTGCCGAGTACAGGTCCGTCTGCGCGGTCAGCACCGACAGGTAGCTGTCGACGCCGTTCTTGTAACGCAGGTCCGACAGGTCGAAACGTCGCTGCTGCGCATGCTCGTTGCGCTCGAGCGCCGCGATCTGCTGATCGTACGTACCGCGTGCGGCGAGGCTATCCGACACTTCGCGGAATGCCGACTGGATCGCCTTCTCGTAGTTCGCGATCTCGATGCGCTTCTGCACGTGCGCAAGATCGAGGTTCGCGATGTTCGAGCCGCCCTCGAAGATCGGCAGCGCGATGTTCGGCGCGAACGACCATGCCGCCGTGCCGGCCTTGAACAGGCCGCCGAGCGTCGGGCTCGCCGTGCCGAACGCGGCGGTCAGCGAGATCTTCGGGAAGAACGCCGCGCGCGCCGCGCCGATGTTCGCGTTCGCGGCCAGCAGCGTCTGCTCGGCCTGCATCACGTCGGGACGACGCGTCAGCAGATCGGACGGCAGGCCTGCCGGCACGTCCGTCAGCAGGTTCTGCGCGTCGAGCGGCATGCCCGCCGGCAGGTCGTCCGGCAGCGGCTCGCCGATCAGCAGCACCAGCGCGTTCAGCGCCTGTGCACGCGCACGCGCCTGCGCCTGCTGGTTCGCGAGCGCCGTCTCGACCACCGTCTGCGCCTGACGCAGGTCGAGCTCGGAGCCCGTGCCGTTGTCGAACTGCAGCTTCGTCAGGTTGTACGAGTCCTGCGCGGACTTCAGCGTGTTCTCCGTGACCTTCAGCAGATCGTCGGTCGACAGCAGCGTCAGGTATTGATCTGCCACCTGCGACACCAGCGAGATCTCCGACGCCTGCCGCGCATACGCGGTCGACAGGTACTGCGCGAGCGCCTGGTCCTTCAGGCTCTGCACGCGGCCAAACAGGTCGAGCTCCCACGACGCCGACAGGCCGACGTTATAGGTGCGCGAGATCGTCGCCGTCTGAGTAGGCGAAACAGCCTGCGGATAGCGCTGGATCGTGCCCGTACCGGTGCCGCTGAGCGTCGGGAACAGCCCCGCGCGCGTGATCTGGTACTGCGCGCGCGCCGCCTCGATGTTCAGCACCGACACGCGCAGGTCGCGGTTGTTCTTCAGCGCGATTTCGATCAGCCGCTGCAGGCGCGGATCGACGAAGAACTCGCGCCAGCCGATGGCGGTCGCCGCCTGGCCGTTCGCGCTGCGCGCGCCGGCCGCACCCGGCTGCGTCGCGTAGACGCCGCCGGCCGGGTACGCCTGCGCGACGGGTGCATCGGGCCGCTTGTAATGCGGCGCCATCGTGCAGCCCGTGGCAAAGAGCGCGACCGCGATTGCAGTCAAAGCGTGTTTTTGCATCATCACTGTCCCTTGTTGCCTTCGTCGCCGTTGCCCGGCTTCTCTTCGTGGTGCGAGTGCTCCTGAGCCAGGCGCAGCGCCTCGTCGACGTCTTCCTTCTCGCCGCTGAAGATCGCACGGATCTTCACGAAGAACATCGGGATCATGAAGATCGCGAGGAACGTCGCCGTGATCATCCCGCCGATCACGCCCGTACCGATTGCGTGCTGGCTGGCCGAACCCGCGCCGTTACTGATCGCGAGCGGCATCACGCCGAGAATGAACGCGAGCGACGTCATCAGAATCGGACGCAGCCGCAGGCGCGCCGCTTCCAGCGCGGCCTCGATCGGCCCCATCTTCTCCGTCACCTGCAGTTCGCGCGCGAACTCCACGATCAGAATCGCGTTCTTCGCGGACAAGCCCACGGTAGTCAGCAGGCCGACCTGGAAGAACACGTCGTTCTCGAGGCCGCGCATCGTTGCCGCAAGCAGTGCACCGATCACGCCGAGCGGCACCACCATGATCACCGAGAACGGAATCGACCAGCTTTCATACAGTGCCGCGAGACACAGGAACACGACGAGGATCGAGATCGCGTACAGGATCGGCGCCTGCGAACCGGACTGGATTTCCTGGAACGACAGGCCCGTCCACGAGTAGCCGATACCGACCGGCAGCTTCTTCGCGATCTGTTCCATCGCGGCCATCGCCTGACCGGTCGACTTGCCCGGTGCGGCCTGACCCTGGATTTCCATCGCCGACACACCGTTGTAGCGCTCGAGCTTCGGCGAACCGTACGTCCAGTGACCGGTCGCGAACGAACTGAACGGCACCATCCCGCCCGACCCGTTGCGCACGTACCAGATGTTCAGGTCTTCCGGCGTCATCCGGAACGGTGCGTCTGCCTGCACGTAGACCTTCTTGATCCGGCCGTCGGTATCCAGGAAGTTGTTCACGTACTTCGACGCCCATGCGATCGAGAACGTCTGGTCGATCGCATCCGCCGTCACGCCGAGCGCGTTCGCCTTCTCGCGATCGATGTCGACCTTGTACTGCGGCGTATCGTTCAGGCCGTTCGGACGCACACCCTGCAGCGTCGGATCCTTCGAGGCCAACCCGAGCAGCTGGTTACGCGCGGCCATCAGCGCATCGTGGCCGAGACCCGCGTTGTCCGTCAGCTCGAAGTCGAAGCCGGCAGCCGTGCCGAGTTCAGGAATCGACGGCGGGTTGAACGGGATCACGATCGCGTCCTTGTAGCCCGCGTAGCGCCCGAACATCCGGCCGATCAGCGCCTGCACCTTCTGGTTCGCATGCTGACGCTGCGAGTAGTCCTTCAGGCGAACGAACACGAGACCGGAGTTCTGGCCGCGGCCGGCGAAGCTGAAGCCGTTGACCGTAAACGCCGATTCGACGATTTCCTTCTCGTCCTTCAACAGGTAGTCGGAAATGTTCGCAAGCGTCTTCGCGGTCGTTTCCTGCGTCGAGCCCGACGGCGTCTGCACGATCACGAACATCAGGCCCTGGTCTTCATCCGGCAGGAACGACTTCGGCAGGCGCACGAACAGCAGGCCGACCGCGACGATCACGACCAGGTAGATGATGAGCCAGCGGCCCGACCGCTTGATCACGTGGTGCACGCCGACGTGGTACTTGTCGCGGCTGTTGTTGAACGTACGGTTGAACCAGCCGAAGAAGCCCTTCTTCTCTTCGTGATGCCCTTGCGGGATCGGCTTGAGGATCGTCGCGCACAGCGCCGGCGTCAGAATCAACGCGACGAGCACCGACAGCACCATCGCCGACACGATCGTCAGCGAGAACTGACGATAGATCGCGCCGACCGACCCGCCGGAGAACGCCACCGGCACGAACACCGCCGACAGCACGAGCGCCACGCCGACGAGTGCGCCGGTGATCTGGCCCATTGCCTTGCGGGTCGCTTCCTTCGGTGACAGGCCCTCTTCCGCCATCACCCGCTCGACGTTCTCCACGACCACGATCGCATCGTCGACCAGCAGGCCGATGGCGAGCACGAGGCCGAACATCGACAGCGTGTTGATCGAGAAGCCCACCATCGACATGATCGCGAACGTGCCGAGCAACACGACCGGCACCGCGATCGTCGGGATGATCGTCGCCCGCAGGTTCTGCAGGAACAGATACATCACGAGGAACACGAGCACGATACCTTCGAGCAGCGTCTTGACCACTTCCTCGATCGACAGCTTCACGAACGGCGTCGTGTCGTACGGGTACTTCACGACGAGGCCGTGCGGGAAGAACGGTGCCAGTTCGTCGATCTTCGCGCGTACGGCCTTCGCGGTCGCGAGGGCGTTCGCGTTGGTCGCGAGCTGGATACCGAGTGCCGCGGTCGGCTGACCGTTGTACTTCGTGTCGAAGTTGTAGTTTTCGCCGCCGAGTTCGATCTTCGCGACGTCCTTCAGGCGAACCTGCGAGCCGTCCTGGTTGACCTTCAGCAGGATGTTGCCGAACTGCGCGGGCGTCTGCAGCAGCGTCGATTCGGTGATCGTCGCCTGCAGCATCGTGCCCGGCGTGGCCGGCGTGCCGCCGATCTGGCCGCCTGCGATCTGCACGTTCTGTGCGGCGATCGCGGTCGACACGTCAACCGGCGTGAGGCCGTAGTTCGTCAGACGGTTGGCATCGAGCCAAATCCGCATCGCGTACTGCGAGCCGAACAGCGTGACGGTACCGACGCCGTTCAACCGGCTGATCGGGTCCTTCACGTGCGACGCCACGAAGTTCGCGAGGTCGTACTTGTTCATGCTGCCGTCTTCGGAGTTGAAGGCGAGCACCAGCAGGAAGCTGCTGCTCGACTTCGTCACCGAAAGGCCGAGCTGCTGCACGACCTGCGGCAGAATCGGCGTCGCGAGCGACAGCTTGTTCTGCACCTGGACCTGTGCAATGTCGGCGTTGGTACCCGGCGCGAAGGTCAGCGTGATCGTCGCGTTGCCCGAGTCGTCACTGGTCGACGACATGTACAGGAAGTTGTCGAGACCGCTCATCTGCTGCTCGATCACCTGCGTCACCGTGTCTTCCACCGTCTTCGCGGAAGCGCCCGGGTAGTTCGCGGTGATCTGGATCGATGGCGGCGCGATCGTCGGATACTGCGAGATCGGCAGCGTGAAGATCGCCGCAACCCCGGCCAGCATCAGGATGATGGCGATCACCCACGCGAAGATCGGGCGATCGATAAAAAACTTTGCCATGAAACAGGCTCCCTGTTATTGCGCGCTCGAAGCAGCGGCAGCACTCGCCGGCGCAGCGCCCGATGCGGCAGCACCGGAAGCGGCAGCGGCGCCGGAACCGGCGGCAGCCGGCGCAGCGGACGCGGCAGCAGCACCCGATGCGGCATCGGCCGCCGGTGCGAGCTGTGCGGCGACCGTCTTCACGGTCGCACCCGGGCGCACCTTGTCGACGCCCTGCACGATCACGTGATCGCCCGCTTCCAGACCGCCTTCGACGATCCAGTTCGCGCCCTGCATGCCCGTCGTCTTCAGCGGACGCGGCTCGACCTTGTTGCTGGCGTTCACCACCATCGCGATCGCCTGGCCCTTCTGGTCATGCGTGACGCCGATCTGCGGCACCAGGAATGCGTTCTCGTTCACGCCTTCCTCGATTCGTGCACGCACGAACATGCCCGGCAGCAGCACGCGGCCCGGGTTCGGGAACACCGCACGGATCGTCACCGAGCCGGTGGTCTGGTCGACCGTCACGTCCGAGAACTGCAGCTTGCCCGGCTCCGAATAAGTCTTGCCGTCTTCCAGGATCAGCGACACCTTCGCCGCGCCCGGGCCGCTCGTCTTCAGGCGGCCGCTCTGCACGTCCTGACGCAGCTTCAGCCCGTCGAGGCTCGATTGCGTGAGGTCCACGTACACCGGATCGAGCTGCTGCACCGTCGACATCAGCGTCGCCTGGCTCGCCTGCACGTAGGCGCCCGGCGTCACCTGCGAGATGCCGACGCGGCCGGTGATCGGCGACACGACATCGGTATAGCCGAGGTTGATCTGCGCGGTGTCGACCGCTGCCTTGCCGGCCGCGACATCCGCCGCGGCCTGGCCTTGCGTGGCCACCGCGTTGTCGTAGTCCTGCTTGCTGACCGCGTTCGCGGCCACCAGCACCTTGTAGCGCGCGACCAGTGCGTTCTGCGTGACGAGGTTCGCCTGCGCCTTCGCGAGCGTCGCCTTCGCGCTGTTCAGCGCGGCGACGTACGGCGCCGGGTCGATCTTGTAGAGGCGCTGACCGGCCTTGACGTCGGTGCCTTCGGTGAATTCACGGCGCAGCACGATGCCGTCGACCCGCGCGCGGACCTGCGCGACGAGGAATGCACTGGTGCGGCCCGGCAGGTCGGTGAAGACCGGTACGGATTGCGGTTGGACGGTGACGACGCCGACTTCCGGCGTTTGCGGCGGCGGTGCCGATTCTTTTTTCCCGCACGCGGCCAGGAAAACGGCGGCCGTCGCGACAGTGATTAAGCGGTATGGAACCCGTTCGACGCGCATGGAGCGACCTCTGTGTATAACCAATGGAATAAGTGCCGCACCCAACCGGAGGGAGCGCAACACGGATGCGCCTCACGGCGCAGATCGAACACCTGAAATACTGGACTGCTAGATACAGCAAGCGGCACGAAACCTCCGTGCCGACAGGTTGCCCCGCACTGCGGACTGGAACTTTGGCGGGAATCAGCAGAGTGGGATATTAACTGATTGCCACTTGGGCCATTCGATCGTAGGGTGGTATTGTATATACATTCATGAATGTATGTAAAAAGCCCGTTTATGCCCCGCCTGCTGTCCATTCTTACGGATTGTTACCAACCGCAAGCATAGCCAGTCTATATGACTGCGACGAGGGTTGCAGACCCTATATTCACCTACGATCATTCCAATCAGGCCTGCACATGGTCAGACGTACCAAGGAGGAGGCGCTCGAGACGCGCAATCGCATTCTCGACGCCGCCGAGCACGTGTTCTTCGAGAAGGGCGTGTCGCACACGTCGCTCGCGGACATCGCCCAGCATGCCGGCGTGACGCGCGGCGCAATCTACTGGCATTTCGCGAACAAGAGCGAACTGTTCGACGCGATGTTCGACCGCGTGTTTCTGCCGATCGACGAACTGAAGCGGATGCCGCTCGACGCACCGGGCGGCAATCCGCTCGACAAGATCCGGCAGATCCTGATCTGGTGCCTGCTCGGCGTGCAGCGCGACGCGCAGTTGCGCCGCGTGTTCAGCATCCTGTTCATGAAGTGCGAGTACGTCGCGGATCTCGAGCCGCTGCTCCAGCGCAACCGCGCCGGGATGAGCGAGGCGCTGCACGCGATCGATGCCGATCTCGCGGGGGCCGTGCGGCTCAAGCTGCTGCCCGAGCGGCTCGATACGTGGCGCGCGACGCTGATGCTGCACACGCTCGTCAGCGGTTTCGTGCGCGACATGCTGATGCTGCCCGACGAGATCGACGCCGAGCAGCATGCGGAAAAGCTCGTCGACGGCTGTTTCGACATGCTGCGCTACAGCCCGGCGATGCTGAAGGACGGCGACTGACCGCGCGACGCGCGCTCGCCTGCGGTTGTCGTTTCATCGGGCGGCGCGCCGACGTCGCCAACACGCTCCCCGCGCCCGCCCCCATCTCCTTCCAGTTTCAGGCCGCCTTCGCGCGCTGCGCGCGGGCCCGCTGGTTCGACGCGGCGACCGAATCGCGCTTCGGCATCGGCGCACCGGCCAGTCCCGCGATCCACGCGTCGGTCGACATCACGGCCGCGAAATTCGACTGGAACACCACCGTGTACGCGCGGTGAATCTCCTCGGCGCTCGCCGCGCCTGCTTCGTTCTCGTACGGCAGCGCGCCCGTCGCGTCGTTCAGGTACTCGACATTCAGCCCCGCGTGCGCCGCGTGATAAACCGTCGACGCATTGCAGTTGTGCGTCATGTAGCCGGCCACCGCGAGCGTGTCGATCCCGTGCGCCTCGAGCCACGCGGCGAGGTCGGTCCCGGCAAACGAGCTTGCCTGCTGCTTCTCGATCAGGTGCGCGTACGGCCGGCCGGCAACGACCGCGTGCAGCGCGACGCCGTCGGAGCCGGGCGCGAAGATCGGCGCGCCGGCCGGCGCGACGTGCTGGACGACGATCACCGGCACGCCGGCCGCATGCGCGGCATCGATCGCGCGGCCGATGTTCGCGAGCGACACGTCGAGCGGCGGATACTCGATCGGCAGGTTGCCCGTCACGTATTCGTTCTGGACGTCGATCACGATCAGCGCGCGGCGGGCAGCCGGACGGGAAACGGTTTGGGAAGCGGAATGCGGGACGGCGTTCGACATGACGGGCTCCTGGTCCGGGGGCGCGGCCCCGCCCCGGAACGGGACGGCCAGCGGCGCGATGCGATGCATTGTCGGTGCGCATCGTTCACGGGGACAGTGGCCCGATAGCCATTCTTCGATAGAATCGGGCCATCGCCATTCCGGAACCCGCCATGACCGCCGCCGCCTCGTCCACCCGGCCCGCCCCGCCCGTTCCGACCGTCGTTGCCGTGATCGCGTACGACGGCGTCAGCCCGTTCCATCTGTCGGTGCCGTCGGTGGTGTTCGGCAAGGAGCGCGACGCGGCCGCGTCGCCCGCGTTCGAGTTTCGCGTCTGCTCGGCCGAACGTGGTCCGCTGGCGACGACGGGCGGCTTCACGATCACCGCGCCATACGGGCTCGACGGGCTCGACGATGCGGACATCGTCATCGTGCCGGCATGGCGCGATCCGGACGAAGCACCGCCCGACGTGTTGCTCGACGCCGTCCGCGCGGTCGCCGCGCGTGGCGCGCAGCTCGTCGGGCTGTGCCTCGGCGCCTACGTGCTCGCCGCGGCCGGCCTGCTCGACGGCCGCCCGGCCACCACGCACTGGGCGTGGGCCGACGACTTCGCACGACGCTTTCCGCGCGTGAAGCTCGATCCGGACGTGCTGTACGTGGACGACGGCAACCTGATGACGTCGGCCGGCACGGCAGCCGGGCTCGACTGCTGCCTGCATGTGGTCCGGCTGCGCTTCGGCTCGGACGCCGCGAACCAGATCGCGCGCCGCCTCGTGATCCCGCCGCACCGCCAGGGCGGGCAGGCGCAATACGTGCCGCAGCCGGG
>NZ_JAAGPB010000211.1:0-267 GCF_017104585.1 Burkholderia sp. Ac-20392 | reverse complement strand
ATTAACATCTCGGATGCCGGCTTCTGCTTGAAAAAAAAAAAAAAAAACTCACATCACAACCAGTCATCCTCATCTTTAATCCACTCATCTCGTTTTGTACTTCATCTTTCATAATCCAACCTAACACTCGTCTCCTCCTTATCTCATTTACTCGCTCCTCACCTTCCTCGACATACACACACTACCATCTTATGCTCTCCCTCTACGTGCCTCACTATCCGCTCATACACTGCATCAGTCGACTACTCACCTACTTCATGTCTGCAC
>NZ_JAAGPB010000210.1:0-13970 GCF_017104585.1 Burkholderia sp. Ac-20392 | reverse complement strand
TTCTCGGCCGCGAACCTGTGCGCCGCGGCCAGCCCAGTCTATGCGAGCCTGTTCGCCGCACGCGTGCTGATGGCCGCGAGCTGCGCGACGCTGATCCTCGTCGCGACGCGGTTCGCAGCCGAGCTTGCGCCGGCGTCGCAACGCGGCCGTGCGATCGGCATCGTGTTCATGGGGATCAGCGCGTCGCTCGTGCTCGGTGTGCCGATCGGGATGCGGATCGCCGACTGGGCCGGCTGGCGCGCGGTGTTCGTGTCGATCGCCGTGCCTGCGCTGCCGCTCGCGATCTGGCTTGGCCGGCGATTGCCCCGCATGGCGCCGATCGCTGCCACCGCTGCCGCCGCTGCAGCGGCCACACCGTCGTATCGCGCGGTGCTCGCCCGCCCCCGGCTGGTGGCCGCGCAACTCGTCTCCATCGCGATGATCGGCGGTCACTTCACGCTGTTCGCGTATCTCACGCCGTATCTGCAGGTCGTGCTGTCGCCCGGCGCAGCCGCGCTCGAAGGGTTGTACGTCGCATTTGGAATGGCCGGCGTGACCGGCGCATGGCTTGGCGGACTTTTCTCGGACCGGCTCGGCGCATCGCGCGCGCTGTGGGCGTGCCCGGTCGTGTTTCTCGTCGCGATGGCCGTGCTGCCCGCGGCCGGTGTATCGCCGCTGGCTTTCGTGCCCGCGATGATGCTGTGGGGCGGCATCAGCTGGTCGATCTCGCCGATCGTGCAGAACTACCTGATCCACACTGCGCCGACGCTGGCCGATGCGAGCGTCGGCATCAACGTGTCGGCCATGCATGCGGGTGTCGCACTCGGTTCGGCGCTCGGCGGCGTGCTCGTCGAACGCGACGCGCTGCGCGTCACGCCGTGGGCCGGATGCGGGCTCGTGGCCGTTGCGCTCGCGTGCGCCTGCGTCGCGGCCTGGCCCGCGCGACAAGCCGCGAGCGCATCGTGAATGCATGACGGGCGGCGCAACGCGCCCGCCCGCCGCGTCACCACGCCTGCCGGTAGATCTCCAGCGCGTCGGCCTCCGTCACCTCGCGCGGATTGTTCACGAGCAGGCGCGTCTGCAGCATCGCGTCCGACGCCATCCTCGGCAGGTCATCTTCCCCGATGCCGACCTCGCGCAGCGTGCGCGGGATGCCCGTCGCGACGATCAGCCGGTCGATTTCAGCGATCAGCGCGTGGGTGCGCGCTTCGTCGCTGCCCGTCGCCGACGGCGCGACGATCGCGGCGAGTTCCGCATACAGCGGCGCGGCGGCCGGCGCGTTGAACCGCAGCACGTGCGGCAGCACGAGCGCATTCGACAGCCCGTGCGGCACATGGAAGATCCCGCCGACCGGATAGGCCAGCGCGTGCACGGCCGCGACCGGTGCGTTCGCGAACGCCTGCCCCGCGAACATCGCGCCGACCAGCATCGCCTCGCGCGCGTGGCGGTTGTGGCCGTCGTCGCACGCCGTGAGCAGGTTGCGCGACAGCAGCGTCAGCGCGTGCACGGCCAGCATGTCGGACACCGGGTTCTTCAGCCGCGCGGACGTATAGGCCTCGATCGCATGCACCATCGCGTCGATGCCTGTCGCGGCCGTCGCCGCACGCGGCAGGCCGAGCGTCAGTTCGGCGTCGAGGATCGCGACATCCGCGAACAGGTGCGGCGACACGACGCCCATCTTGCGCGCCTCGCCGACCGTGACGATCGACACGGCCGTCACTTCGGAGCCGGTGCCGGCCGTCGTCGGCATCTGCACGAGCGGCAACCGCGCGCTCGTCACCTTGTCGACGCCGTACATGTCGGCCAGCGCCTGCTGCCCCGGCGCGAGCACCGCGATCAGCTTCGCGACGTCCATCGACGATCCGCCGCCCAGGCCGAGCACGATCTCGGCATCGGCCGCGACGGCCCGTTCGGTCGCTTCCAGCACCACATGCTCGGGCGGATCGGCGATCACGTCGTCGATCACGGTGACTTGCCAGCCGTGCGCGGCGAGGCTCTCCAGCGCGGGCGCGAGCACGCCGCTGCGATGCAGGAACGCGTCGGTGACGACACACAGCCGCACGAGCGCCGGAAAGCGTTCGCGCAACAACGCGCCGAGCCGGCGCGCGGCGCCGAATTCGACGACCTGTGTCGGAACGGTACGGAATTGAAACGGGTTCATCGGGCGCCTCCCGGTGGCGTCGCCGCGCCGGTGTCCGGCTGCACCATGTAGCTCGACACTTCGCGGCGATCGAGCAACGGAATGATCGCGCCGAACCCGATCCGCTGGAAATGCGGCGTTTCCCGATGCACGTCGAGGCCGTCCGCGTCGCGGTAGCGTTCGAGGATCACGACGTGGTCGGGGTTCTCCGGCGACCGGAAATACGCGTAGTCGAGATTCTTCGGCTCGGCGCGCGTCAGGGGCGCGAGCTCCGCGAGCAATTCGATCACGCGATCGCCGTTGCCGGGTTTGGCGTAGAAATGCGCGATGACCTGCAGGTAAGTTTCGTTCATGTTGCGCTCCGTGTTCGACTGGGGGCCGTCACGACGGGGACGCACACGATGCGCGGCGAACCGGAGGGATTCGAACGCGACGGCGCAACGCCGTGTCACTGGCTGATCGTCGCATTGTATTGAATCGGCGCGCCCTTCGCAGTACCGCCACCGGGCCGCGAGAAACCGGGCGAATCCCGCGCCCGTTCACGGCACGGCGGATCGCAATCGGTCACTACCCGCGCGATGCACCGATGGGCCGACTACCACGGCACCGTCCGCCCCAGATAGTCGAGATACTCGAGCCCCGGGCGCACACGCTTCGCGATCAGCACGTCGACGAGACTCGGCACGCTTTCCTCAATCGTCAGGCGCGCATCGGGCCCACCCAGTTCCGTGCGGACCCAGCCGGGCGCCATCAGCACCATCGCACGCCGCGTATCGGCCTGGCGCACCGCGAAGCTGCGCATGAACTGGTTCAGCGCGGCCTTGCTGCCGCGATAGACCTCGCGCATCCCGCTGACGTTGTTTGCGACGCTGCCCTGCCCCGACGACATCGCACCGATCAGGCCATCGTCGGTCACGAGATCCTGCAGCGTCTCGATCACGCGCATCGGCGCCAATGCATTCGTGATCATCACGCGCACGAACTCGTCGGTCGTCACTTCGCCGATCGTTTCGGTTGCCTCGTTCGTCGTGCCCGCATTCACGAACAGCATGTCGAAGCGCCGGCCCGACAGCCGCTCGCGCAGCGCGGCCAGTTGCACCGGCTCGCAGATGTCGAGCGTCTCGATGTCGAGCCGGCCGTCGAACCGGTCGGCGAGATCGTGCAGCTTCGTGCGTCCCGATCCTGCGCGCACGGTGCCCGTGACGCGCCAGCCTTTTTCCAGGAACGCCTCCGCCATTGCGAGCCCCAGGCCGCGCGACGCCGCGACGAGCAGGATCGCAGGCATGTTTCGGTTCGATTCGGTTGATTGCATGGTTTCCGCCTTTGCCGGTTTCGTCATGCAGCCACTATAGGTGCGCATCACGACAGGCGCCAGACGCACCAGATTCAACCCATAGTTGCATCAGACGCCATGCCAAATCGCGCAGAGGCGTATCCTGTCGCCATGGAAGACATCGACCTGAACCTCGTCACCGCGCTCGACGTGCTGCTGTCGGAAGGCAGCGTGACCGGCGCCGCACGCCGGCTTGGCCTGAGCACGTCGGCCATGAGCCGCACGCTCACGCGGCTGCGGATGTCCACCGGCGACCCGTTGCTGGTGCGCGCCGGACGCAAGCTCGTGCCGACGCCGCACGCCGCCGCGTTGCGCGACCGCGTGCACGCAATCGCGAGCGATGCACGCGCGGTGCTGCGGCCGGCGACGGCCGACGTGGACATGGCGACGCACGCCTCCACGTTCACCCTCCGCGCGGCCGCATCGTTCATGGAAATGCTGTCCGGCCCGGTGGTCGCCGCGCTCGGCGAAATCGCGCCGCGGGTGCGCATCCGCTTCGTCCCGAAACCCGACCGCGATCCGCAAGCGCTGCGCGACGGCGCCGTCGACCTGGAAATCGGCAAGCGCGGCGACGATGCACCCGAACTGCACACCCGCATGCTGTTTCACGACTGGCACGTCGCGGTGGCCCGCGCGGGGCATCCGCTGTTCGCATCGGGCAGGATCACGCCCGCGCGCTATGCGGCGTGCCGTCACGTGATCGCGGCGCAACTCGGCGATTTCGGCGGACCGGCCGACGACGCGACCGACAAGGCCGGCTCGAGCCACACCGTGCACGTCGTCGTACCGGGCTACCCTGATGCGATGCGCGTCGCGGCCAGCACCGACCTGATCGCACTCGTGCCGCGCTCGAGCCTCGGCAACGCGTTCTCGCCGGGGCTCACGGAGGCCCTCGGGCTGCGCAGTTTCGAGATCCCGGAGCGCCTGCCCGAGATCCTCGTGTCCGCGCTGTGGCATCCGCGCATGCACGGCGACCCCGTGCACCGCCGCCTGCGCGATGCGGTCATCGCCGTCTGCCAGCGCGCGTATCCGGATGGCCGCGCGCCGCGCCCGCCAGCGCGCCGCACCGGTACGCGCGCGGCAGGCTGACGCACGGCTCAGACCAGCCGGCCGCCGCCGTCGATGTGCAGGATCTCGCCGTTCATGAAGCCGTTGCCCAGCAGGAACGCGATCGCTTCCCCCACTTCATCGGCGCGCCCGACCCGGCCGCCGGGCAATGACGACGCGGCGCCCGCGAGGATCGCGTCGCGCGCCTCCGGGCCGAACGCGTCGTACAGCGGCGTCTCGATGAAGCCGGGCGCGACGACGTTCACGCGAATCGGCTTCAGTTCCAGCGCGAGCGACTGCGCCAGCGCCTCGACGCCGCGCACGGCGGCGGCAATGACGGACACGCCCTGCGCGGCCGGACGATCCGACAGTTGCCCGCCGGTCAGCACGATCGAGCCGGTCGCGGGCATCAGCGGCAACGCGGCCCGGATCGCGTAGACCGGCCCGGCGATACGCTCCTGCAGCGCGGCAAGCAGGTGATCGGGATCGGTCTCGTTCAGCTTGCCGGCAATGAACCGGCCGGCCGTGACGACCAGGTGATCGACACGCGTGATCGTGTCGAATACGGCCTGCACCGCATCGCGGTCCGCGATGTCGGCCACCGCGACGCGCGCGCCGCCGATTGCCTGCGCGGCAGACTCGAGCTTCGCGCGGGTCCGGCCGACCAGCGTGACGCTGGCGCCTTTCGCCTTGGCGGCGGCAGCAGCCTCGAGGCCGATGCCGGAACTCCCGCCGAATATCACGACGTGCGCACCGTCCAGTGCCGAAGATTGCGTTGCCTCGTTCATGTCGACTCCTCATCAGGGATTGAAGGTTCACGAACGTTAGGTCATTCCCCATTGCGCAGGAACGTGGGAGACTTGAATAAGGTTCATGCCATAAGGGAATAAGATGGATTCGCTGCGATCCATGCGCGTGTTCGTCCGCGCCATCGAGCTCGGCAATTTCTCGGCGGTCGCGCGCGAGGAAGGCACCGGCCAGCCGACGATCAGCAAGATCGTCGCCGCATTCGAAAAGGAACTGGGTGTTCGCCTGCTCGAACGCTCGACCACGAGCCTCGCGCCCACCGACGAAGGCCGCCGGTTCTACGATCGCTGCAAGCGCGTGATCGACGAATACGCGAGCGCGGTGGCCGAGGTGCGCGGGCAAACGGTGCGGCCGGTCGGCAAGCTGGTCGTCAATGCGCCGCTGGGGCTGGGCGAGCTGAGGCTGAACGCGCTCGTGCTCGAATTCCTCGCCGCGTGGCCGGAGATCGAGGTCGAGCTGCAATTGACCGACCGCGTGATCGACCTGGTAGAAGAAGGCGTCGATGTCGCCATTCGCCTCGGTAACCTGCTGCCACCGGACGCCGTGGCGCGCCACATTGCGTCGTCGCCGCGCCTGCTGGTCGCCACGCCGGGGTACGTGTCGCAGGCGCCGAAGCTCCGCCGGCCGGACGACCTCGCGAAGCACGAGTACGTCGGCTACGCGCGCGCCGACATCGCCAACGAACTGGCCTTCGCGCGCGGCGACGAGCAGGTCGTCGTTCCGGTGCGCGGCCGGTATCGCGTGAACAGCTCGATGGCACTGCGGGAATGCTTCCTGGCAGGCCACGCAGTGGGCAGCGGGCCCGCGTGGCTCGTTCAGGACCTGATCGACAGCGGGCAGCTCGTCCGGTTGCTGCCGAAGTGGGACATGGTGCCGCCGCATGCGCTGCACCTCGTATACGCGTCGCGCCGGTATCTGCCGCTCCGGACCCGCACGTTCCTGCAGTTCATGGAGCGGCGGATTCCCGAGCTGCCCGGGTTCCATGCGACCACTGCCCCGACCACCGCGCCGACCGCCCTCGCATCGCGGCAGCCCCGCTGACCGGCGGGCGCCGCGGTCACGGCCGGCCCGGGCACCGATCCGCCACCGTTTTCCGGATCCGTCGAATCCCCGCTATTGCAGTCCCCCCGGCAGCGGCAGCGGGCCGTTCGGCTAAAATGCCGCACTTTCCACCTTGTCCGGCCCGCTCGCCATGCAACCCGCCTCCCCCGCCCAACCCGCCGCCCACGGCGCCGACGCCGCAGATTCGGCCCGCGACCTCGTCTACGGCCCGAACGACCGGCCGGCGCCGATGGTCGCCTTCGTCGCCGCGCTGCAGCACCTGCTCGCGATCATCGTGCCGATCGTCACGCCCGGCCTGCTGATCTGCCAGGCACTCGGCGTCTCCAGCCGCGATACGACCCTTATCGTGTCGATGTCGCTGGTGATTTCCGGCATCGCCACCTTCGTCCAGTGCAAGCGCTTCGGCCCGCTGGGCGCCGGCCTGCTGATCGTCCAGGGCACGAGCTTCAACTTCGTCGGCCCGCTGATCGCCGGCGGCAGCCTGATGGTCAAGCAAGGCACGCCGGTCGAAACCGTGATGGCCGCGATCTTCGGCGTCGTGATGGCCGGGTCGTTCGTCGAGATGGGCGTATCGCGCATCCTGCCGTTCGTGAAGCGCCTGATCACGCCGCTCGTCACCGGCATCGTCGTGCTGCTGATCGGCCTGACGCTGATCAAGGTCGGCCTCATCAGCATGGGCGGCGGCTTTGGCGCGATGGCCAAGGGCACCTTCGCGAGCGCGGAGAACCTGACACTGTCCGGCCTCGTGCTCGGCACGATCATCCTGCTGAACCGCGTGCCGATCGTGTGGGTGCGCAGCACCGCGCTCGTCATCGCGCTCGTCATCGGCTATCTCGCGGCCGCGTTCCTCGGCCGCCTCGACTTCACCGGCATGCACCAGGCCGCGCTGTTCCAGGTGCCGACGCCGCTGCACTTCGGCATCGGCTTCTCGTGGTCGCTGTTCGTGCCGATGCTGATCATCTACCTCGTCACGTCGCTCGAAGCGATCGGCGACGTCACGGCCACCAGCAAGATCTCGAACGAGCCGGTCGAAGGCCCGGTGTGGATGCAACGGATCAAGGGCGGCGTGCTCGTCAACGGTGCGAACTCGCTGCTGGCCGGCGTGTTCAACACGTTCCCGAGCTCGGTGTTCGCGCAGAACAACGGCGTGATCCAGATCACCGGCGTCGCCAGCCGCCACGTCGGCATCTGGATCGCCGGGATGCTCGTGGTGCTCGGCCTGTTCCCGGTCGTCGCCGGCGTGCTGCAGGCCGTGCCGGAACCCGTGCTCGGCGGCGCGGCGATGGTGATGTTCGGTGCGGTGGCCGCATCGGGCATCAACATCCTCTCGGGCGTCCATCTCGATCGTCGCGCACTGCTGATCATCGCGGTGTCGCTCGCGCTCGGCCTCGGCGTGTCGCAGGTGCCGGACATCCTCAACAGCCTGCCGCACGCGCTGAAGAACGTGCTGGAATCGGGCGTGGCGACGGGCGGCATCTGCGCGCTCGTGATGAACTGGTTCCTGCCGGAAAAGAAGTAACCGGATGAACCGCGCGACGCGCGGTGCGCCTGACGGGCCGCACCGCGCGTCGCACCAGTCGGCACCTGCAACTCCCGGTGCAGGCTGCGCAATCAGCGCATCGCCAACCGGCCGATCCCGGTCACGCCACCCGCCGCCCCGATTGCGTGCCGCGCCGCGTCACCCTCAAAACCGCTCGTCCGCTATCGCCGGCATCACCAGTTCCCGTACGAACGCGGCATCGGACAAATGCAGCAGCGTACGCACGACAGCCACCACGTCGTGAACCGGCACCAGCCCGCCATCGCCGCGCGCCGCGGCCTCTTCAATCGGAACGGACAACGCATCGTCGGTGTTCAGGTTGCCGAGTTGCAGGCACGTGACGGCCAGCCGGCTGCCCCGGAATCCTTCTCGCAACGCATCGGCCACGCCGTTCAGCGCGAACTTCGACGCGCCGAACGCGACTTCCGGCCGCCCGCTTTGCCGAAGCGCGGACGTGGAACCGGTCAGGATGACTTGAGGCTTGCGTGACTGCAGCACGCGCGGCACCAGGCGCTTGAGCAGCAGCAGCGTAGCCGTGATGTTGACGTTCACCAGATCGACGATCGCATCGTCCGGCTCGTCCAGGAACGCGTAGCTGTCGGTGAAGGCTGCCGCTTCCCAGATGCCCACGTTGCAGATCAGCACATCGAACGCGGACGGCGCGGCCTGCGCAATGTGCGCGGCGGCTTCGGCGGGCGACGCCATGTCGGCCTCGATCCACTGAAGCTCGACACCCGGCGGCAACGTCACTGCGTCCGGACGCCTGCGCGATACGCCGATAACGGTGTCGCCGGCGCGGCAGACGCCTTCGACGAGCGCACGGCCCAGCCCTCTGCTGGCGCCGACAATCATGATTCTCATGGCGGGTTTCCCGATGGTCGTCGCGACCCACGTTACCGGCGGCCGCGTTTGAGCGCGCCGTATCGGGCTCCATGCGAGGCTTGCTCGCGGAGAACGCGCGTACGGACAGTCCGGCGATCGTAACGTACCGCGGCGATGCGAAGCGGCATACCCCCAACCGTCGCAAGGGCGTCCGGCCGGTCCAAGCCATGCGCCCCACACTCCGCCCTGCGCTTTCGACTCACCTCGGGGCAATCGGCCACGTGTCGACGGCGATCAAACGTCAAACCCGGTCAGGCCGGCTTGGCCGATCGATTTGTGCTGGTTAGAATCACACCATGTCCCAGATCCCCGCACCCAACAACGCCCCCGAAGCGAGCGCCGTCCCGGTCAAGGAGCGCGCGACCGTCGTCTGCTACCGCGGCGAACAAGTCCTGCTCGTCGCCCGCGCGGCGTCGCGCTGGGCCCTTCCGGGCGGCACGATCAAGCGCGGGGAAACGCCGCTCGAAGCCGCACATCGCGAGTTGTGCGAAGAAACCGGCATGACCGGCCAGCATCTCGTCTACTCGATGCAGTTCACCGGGCTCGCCAAGATCCATCACGTGTTCTTCGCGGAAGTCGGCGCGGACCAGACGCCGCAAGCGAACAACGAGATCGAGAAATGCAAGTGGTTTCCGATCGACAGCGTCGACGGGTTGCGCGCCAGCATTCCGACGAAGCGAATCGTCGAACTCGTATATCAACACGAAATCACCAAGGCATAGCGCGTGACGGGCACGCGCATCCATGAGCCGGCGGGCCGGCCCGGATCACCCTGCGTGGATCAGCGCGCGTGAGCGCTCAGTGCGAACGCCTTCTTCGCAACTCGTGCGTGGAATAGACGACCAGGAAGATGCCCAGCATCGCAACACCGGACGCCATGAAGTCGTTTGCGCTTCCCGAGCTTTGCAGGGACTTCGGGAAAATGCCGAGACTCAATCCTGCGGCAGCAAGAAGCAATCCTGCAGCCACGCCCCAGATCGGTCCGGCGGTCTTGTCGATTTTATTTTTCATACAGCACCCGTCTACAGTCATTACCTGAACGGTATCGGCAAGGGACGCCGCGTCTACCTTCAGTGATTCCACTATAGCCCGGAAAAAATTCGCAAACTTTTAGTGCTTTTCCCGATCAAGTTTCGCCATTCGCATTCGCCGGCACTACTGCGCTTCAATTTCATTCGATGCCGTGACAACCCGCGAAATGGCGTGACGATCCGCGCCGGTCATTCCAGCCTCAATTTGGCGACACGCCGGTTCGGCCGACCAGGAACCACGTGCGGAATTCGCCCATCCCTTTCGCCGCGATCAAGCCGCGCTCCTCGAAGACGAACGCGTCACCGAGCAATGCTCGCGTCGCCTCCGTCACCTGCACACGCCCGGCGACGCCCTGCGATTCCATCCGGCTCGCGAGATTGACGGCCGCCCCCCACAGGTCGTAGATGAACTTGCGCTTGCCGATCACGCCGGCCACGACCTCGCCGCTGTTGATGCCGATTCGCAATTTCAGGTTGCAGTGCCTGGCCGCGTTGAAACCGGCCAGCGCATCGATCATGTCGAGCGCCATGTGGGCGGCCCGCGTCGCGTGATCCGCAGCGGGAACGGGCAGCCCCGCGGCCGCCATGTACGCGTCACCGATCGTCTTGATCTTCTCGAGGCCGCAGTGGTCGGCAATGGTGTCGAAGCCGGTAAAGATCTCGTTGAGCATTTCGACGAGCTGCTCGGGACGCATGCCGGCCGAGAAGCCCGTGAAGTCCACGATATCCGCGAACAATACCGACACGTCGGCGAAGCGGTCCGCGATCACTTCCGGAAAACTCCCGGCGATGTCGTCGAGATGCACCTTCAGCCGCTCGGCAATGGGATAGGGCAGCATATTGAGCAGCAGCCGCTCCGACACCTTCTGTTCGGCCACGACCTTCGCATACAGGCTCTGCAATTCGCTACTCTGGCGGCGAATCAGCACATGGCTCGCCTCCACCTCCCGCACCTTCTGCTCGAGCACGTCGCCGCGCTTGCGCAATTCCCGGTGCAGCAACCGGACTTCCAGCATGTTGCGAACCCGCATCAACACTTCCGCCAGATCGAACGGCTTGCTGATGAAGTCCTTCGCACCGACCTGCAACGCGCGCAGCTTGTGAGCCGGCTGGGCCGTGATCACGATGACCGGGAGATAGCTGTCCGCCTCGAGCGACTTCAGGCTCTCCATGACCTGGAAGCCGTCCGTGCCGGGCATCTGCAGATCGAGCAGGATCAGATCGTAGTGGTGCCGGCGATGAAGTTCGTGGACGGCGGATGCATCCGCTGTCGATTCGACGCGTGCATACCCGGCCCGGCGCAGGATCTGCTCGAGCAGCAGGATATTGGCTTCCAGATCATCGACGACCAGGATCCGGGCGTCGAGAATCGCTGACGAATCGATCATGGTTCCAGCCCTGACGACCTGCCCACACTATTTCCGCGCCGTCGCCAGCGCGATGGCTTCAACAAGCGCGCGCATGAACGGGGCGATCTTGATCGGCTTGATCAGATAGCGGAAGAAGCCCGCTGCCAGGCCCGCCTCGACGTCATGCGGCATCGCATTCGAACTGAGCGCGACGACGGGAATGTCCGCCGTCTCGGGATACGTGCGCAACAGGTCGAGCGCTTCGATCCCGCTGATGTCGGGCAGGTTGATGTCCATCACGATCACCCGCGGCCGCACGCTGCGCGCCAGTTCCACGCCGAGCCGGCCAGTCGGGGCGCCGAGCATGCGCAGGTCCGCGCGCCGCGCGATCAGTTGCTCGACAAGCTTCAGGTTGGCCGGATTGTCCTCGATATAGAGCACGGTATGCACGGACGCCCCGGCTGCATCGTTGCCGGTCGCGCCCGAGGCCGGCGTGTCGGGCGTTGTGGCAGGTGTCGTCGCCAGGTCCGGCGCAAGCGCCGAATCCAGTTCGATCCAGAAGACACTCCCCTTTCCGGGCGTACTGTCGACACCGATGGCGCCACCCATCAACTCCATCAGCCGCTTCGCGACCACCAGGCCGATGCCCGTTCCCTCTTCTGAGCTGGCTTCCTGTCCCAGGCGGTTGAACGGCTGAAAGAGCCCATCCACCTGCTCCGGAGACAGGCCCGGCCCCGTGTCACTGACACTCACGCGAACCCGACTCGGCACGGGCGCGCTGCAGGTGACGTCGACCGCGCCCGACGGGTAGTTGTATTTGACCGCGTTCGACAGCAGGTTGATCAGGACCTGCTTGACGCGCGTGCGATCGGCGCGGACATGGCATGGCGTCTCACCCTGCGGAAAGGTCATCCGGATACCCCGTTGCCGCGCCTGCGTCACGATCATCGAATCGCACTCTCGCAGGACGTCGTCCAGCGATACGGATTCGAGCGAGATTGCCACTTGCCCGGCATCGATCTTCGCGAGATCGAGCACGTCGTTGATCAGTTCGAGCAGATGCCATCCCGCCCGCAGGATCTGGTCGATGCTCGCCTGTTGCGACGGGGTTGGCGGGGGAGAATCGGTCGCCATCAGTTGAGCGAACCCGAGAATCGCATTGAGCGGGCTGCGCAACTCGTGGCTCATGCTGGACAGGAAGTCGGATTTCGCGCGGTTGGCTCGCTCGGCCGCGGCCAGGGCTTGCTTGCGATCGTCGATGTCGGTGACCGTGCCGACCCACTTCACGATATTGCCGTTCGCATCCTTCAACGGCGACGCACGTTCCAGGTGCCATCGATAGGTGCAATCGGACATGCGCCAAATGCGCATTTCGATTTCGTATTCCGTACCGCTTGCAATCGCGCGCTCCCAGTGCGCGACTTCGGTTTGCACGTCATCCGGATGGATCGTCGACATCCAGTTCCACCCCTCCACTTGCGCAAACCCCAGCTCCGTATACTTCTCGATCCGCCGGTTGACGTAGTCGACCGAGCCGTCAGGCGTGGCCGTCCATACGATATGGGGTATCGCGTCTGCAAACGACCTGAAACGCCGCTCGACGTCGTCGACTTCGATTTCCGGACCAGCGCGATTCGTCGATACGAGCGGTTGTGTCATGATGCAACCCCAAATCAAACGCCGCGGCAACCGTGACGAAGCCGCTGAACCGCGTGGGGACGGGTCTGGGCGCTTCCAGGATCAGAAGCGATCCGTCTGACGACATTCGACTGCGAGTCCATCCGGGCGCATTGTCACGTCATGGCCCTCTGCATCTCGCAAGCATCAACAATGCGCCAAGTACGAGGCAGTGTGCAAGGGCGCGCGGATCGACGCTTCCGTCGCTTCACGAAACGTTACGTCGATATCCGGCGATAGATCGAGCGACGATCTGCGCGGCTACTCGCTCGGCGCGAGGACGGGATCGATCAGGTCTCCGACAGAATCACGGTACCCGACGGCCGGTGTCCGCACCCCGTCGTTCACGATCCACATATGCCGACCACGGCCATCCGAGTCATGACCCGGCGTCACCTCGTTTGCAACCCACCGTGCGCTGAGTCGATGCAACTGTCGTCCAACCATGTCGCCCCTACCCGCAAACCCACATTGCTACCCATGCTTCATGAGGACAATGCGCGGGACATCAACGGTAGTCGCAAGCGCGCCGCGCTCATGAATCACGCTGAAATCAAGGATATGAAGAGTGTCTGCGGAAGCTATCGGAATACCGGATAGCCTTGGGTGGCGGAAGGCAGCAGGAGTCGAACCTACCCGGGAGTGTCTGACACCCCCAACCGGGTTTGAAGCCCGGCCGTACCACCGGATACGAATGCCTTCCGTGGGAAAAAGAATCAAAAGAACAACGAGCGCCTACGCCTGAATACCCGCCCAACCGCTGTCAGGCCGCAGGAGGTGAAGATCGCGGTGGAAGCGAGTATACCCAACCCGGTCGAAGAACTCGAGAATCTGGATCGCGCGCTTGCGCCCGAGCCCCGTCGCGTCGCGGAACGTCGCGGCATCGAGCCCGCTGTCGCGCGACGTCGCGAGATGCGCGACCAGCTCCGCCAGCTCGCGCACGACATCCGCGTGATAGAACAGGTCGCGCACGACCTGGTGCACGTCACCGCGCCGCGCGAGCTTGCGCAGCAAGGTCCGCACCGCGTCCTCGGCCGCGCCCGTGTCGCGGGCCAGATCGCGCACCCACGGCGGATCGAAGCGCCCCGCGTGAATCAGCGGCAGCAGTTGCTGCGCCAGCGCA
>NZ_JAAGPB010000209.1:0-14228 GCF_017104585.1 Burkholderia sp. Ac-20392 | reverse complement strand
CGCGGCGCTCGTGGCCACCGCGCCCGAAGCGCGCGGCACGCCGGTGCTCGTACGCGGCACGTTCGGCGCCGACGCCGGTGCGATCGGTGCGGCCACGCTGCCGATGTTCTTCAACTTCTCCCCGCGGGCCGGCATCCTCAAGGGCGCCCGCACCGACTCGCAGGAGGTCAACCATGTCGCGATCTGAGTCGCCCCGCCCGTTGCTCGAGATGCGCGGGATCAGCAAGACGTTCCCGGCCGTGCGCGCGCTCGACAACGTCAGCCTGACCGTCTATCCCGGCGAGATCCATTCGCTGATGGGCGAAAACGGCGCGGGCAAATCGACGCTGATGAAAATCCTGTCGGGCGCATACCGCGCCGACGCCGGCGGCGAGATCCTGATCGACGGTGCCCGCATCGACATCGACGGCCCGCTTGCCGCGCGCGATGCGGGCGTCGCGGTGATCTACCAGGAGCTGTGCCTGTCGCCGAACCTGAGCGTCGCGGAAAACATCTACATCGGCCGCGAACTGCGGCGCGGCAACCGGCGCTGGGGCACGATCGACCGCGCAGCGATGGCGCGCGGCTGCGAGGACGTGCTCGCGCGCCTGGGCGCATCGTTCGGGCCCGACACGCTCGTCGGTACGCTGTCGATCGCGGAGCAACAGCTCGTCGAGATCGCGCGCGCCGTGCACACCCGTGCACGCATCCTCGTGATGGACGAGCCGACCACGCCGCTGTCGTCGCGCGAGACCGAACACCTGTTCCGCCTGATCCGCCAGTTGCGCGAGGAAGGTCTCGCGATCATCTACATCAGCCACCGGATGGCTGAGATCTACGAACTGTCCGACCGGGTGTCGGTGCTGCGCGACGGCACGTACGTCGGCACGCTGGAACGCGCTTCGTTGTCGGCCGAGCGTCTCGTCGCAATGATGGTCGGCCGCGACATCTCCGGCTTCTACAAGAAGGAACACGCGCCGTACGACCCCGGCCACCTGCTGCTGTCGGTCCGCGACATCGCCGACGGTGCGCGCGTGCGCGGCTGCAGCCTCGATCTGCACGCCGGCGAGGTGCTCGGCATCGCGGGGCTCGTCGGCGCAGGCCGCACCGAACTCGCGCGGCTGATCTTCGGCGCCGAACCGCGTGTGCGCGGCGACGTAAAGGTGGGCGAGCGCACGTTCGGCGCGCACTCGCCGCGCGACGCGATCGATGCGGGCCTCGTCTATCTGACCGAAGACCGCAAGCGCCAGGGCCTGTTCCTCGACATGAGCGTGCGCGACAACATCAACATTTCGGTCTGCAACCGCGACGCGCGGCTCGGTGCGCTCGATCTCGCGCGCGGTGCCGAACGCGCGCAGGACGCCATTGCGTCGCTGTCGATCCGCGTGCCGAACGCGAACGTCAACGTCGGCGCGCTGTCGGGCGGCAACCAGCAGAAAGTGCTGCTGTCGCGCCTGCTCGAGACGAAGCCGCGCGTGCTGATCCTCGACGAACCGACCCGCGGCGTCGACATCGGCGCGAAATCCGAGATCTACCGGATCATCAACGAGCTGGCCCGGGCCGGCGTGGGCGTGATCGTGATTTCGAGCGAACTGCCGGAGATCATCGGTGTCGCCGACCGCGTGCTCGTGATGCGCGAAGGCGAGATCGCCGGCGAACTCGGCGGCTACACGCAGACGCCCATCACGCAGGAAGCCATCATCGCGCTCGCCACCGGCTCGCAAGCCGAAGTCGCCGACGCGCACTGAGCCTCGCCCTTTTCATTTCCTTCTTACATTCAGGTTACCGAAATGATCAACCCGACCAAGCAGCGGAACCTCGCTTCCGCGACGGCCCAGCCGGTGGCCACCCGTACGCCGCTATTGCGCGGCGCCGATCACCGCGCCCGCATGCAATCGCTGATCCGCACCGCCGGCATGCTGCCGGTGCTGCTGGTCCTGTGCATCGGCTTCGGCTTCCTGACCGACGGTTTCTTCACGCTGCAGAACCTGTCGATCGTCACGCAGCAGGCGTCGATCAACATCGTGCTCGCCGCCGGCATGACCTTCGTGATCCTGACGGGCGGCATCGACCTGTCGGTCGGCTCGGTGCTCGCCGCCGCCGCCGTCGCCGCTCTGCTCGCGTCGACCATCCCGGGCTGGGGCTGGCTCGGCGTGCCGTTCGCGCTCATCGTCGGCCTCGTGTTCGGCGCGATCAACGGCGGCCTGATCTCGTTCCTGCGCCTGCCGCCGTTCATCGTCACGCTCGGCGCGATGACGGCCGTGCGCGGCGTCGCGCGCCTGATCGGCAACGACACGACCGTGTTCAATCCGCAGTTGCCGTTCGCGTTCATCGGCAACGGCACGATCCTCGGCGTACCGTGGCTCGTCGTGATCGCGTGCGCGGTCATCGCGATTTCGTGGTTCATCCTGCGCCGCACGGTGCTCGGGATGCGCATCTATTCGGTTGGCGGCAATCCGGAAGCCGCCCGCCTGTCGGGCATCAACGTGCGGGCGATCCAGATGTTCGTGTATGCGGCGTCGGGTCTGCTCGCCGGCCTCGGCGCGGTGATGTCGGCCGCGCGGCTCTATGCGGCCAATGGCCTGCAGCTCGGCCAGTCTTACGAACTCGACGCGATCGCCGCGGTGATCCTCGGCGGCACGAGCTTCGTCGGCGGCGTCGGTTCGATCGTCGGCACGCTGATCGGTGCGCTGATCATCGCGGTGCTGACGAACGGCCTCGTGCTGCTCGGCGTGTCCGACATCTGGCAGTACATCATCAAGGGGCTCGTGATCATCGGCGCGGTCGCGCTCGACCGCTACCGCCAGCGCGATTCCGCGCGTACCTGAACCCCTTCCCGTCCATTCAATCTTGCGGCGCAGGCCGATCCCTGCGCCCGCTCGCCAAGCAACTTCACGGAGACACAACGACATGTTCAAGCACAAAGCCGCCCTGACCGCCGTCGCCTGCGCACTCGCCTTCGGCGCTTCCGCCGCGCACGCGGCCGACAAGCCGCTCAAATCGATCGGCGTCACGGTCGGATCGCTCGGCAACCCGTACTTCGTCACGATCGTCAAGGGCGCCGAGGCGCGCGCCAGGCAGATCAACCCGAACGCGAAAGTCACGGCCGTGTCGGCCGACTACGACCTGAACAAGCAGTTCACGCAGATCGACAACTTCATCTCCGCGCACGTCGACATGATCCTGCTCAACGCTACCGATCCGAAGGCGATCGAGCCGGCGGTGAAGAAGGCGCAGGCGGCCGGCATCACGGTCGTCGCGGTCGACGTCGCGGCGGCGGGCGCGAATGCGACCGTGCAGACCAACAACGTGAAGGCCGGCGAGCTGGCATGCGACTACATCGCGAAGAAACTCAACGGCAAAGGCAACGTGATCATCGAGAACGGCCCGCAGGTATCGGCCGTGATCGATCGCGTCAACGGCTGCAAGACCGTGCTCGCGAAAAACGCCGGCATCAAGGTGCTGTCGAGCGACCAGGACGGCAAGGGCTCGCGCGAAGGCGGGATGAACGCGATGCAGGGCTACCTGACGCGCTTTCCGAAGCTCGATGCGGTGTTCACGATCAACGACCCGCAAGCGATCGGCAGCGATCTCGCCGCGAAACAGCTGAACCGCCCGGGCATCGTGATCACGTCGGTCGACGGTGCGCCCGATATCGAGGTCGCGCTCAAGTCGAATACGCTCGTGCAGGCGTCGTCGAGCCAGGATCCTTGGGCGATGGCGCAGCAGGCCGTCAACGTCGGCTACGGCATCATGAATGGCCAGAAGCCGGCCAACCCGATGATCCTGATCGAACCGACGCTCATCACGCGCGACAACGTGAAGAGCTACAAGGGCTGGAGCACCCCGCGCTGATCGAGCCGCCCGTCCGCCCACGCAACCGGGCAGTGCCAGGCCGCGTCGCAACGTGCGACGGCCCGCACGGCCCGTCTTTTCAGATCAATCGCTGCATGGCCGCGCACAACGCCGCGGCACAAGGTTCGACATGACGACGACGTTTCCCCGCCTGATCGTATTCGGCGAAGCATTGACCGACTTCATCCGCGACGACGCGCAGCACTGGCACAGCGTCGCCGGCGGCTCATGCTGGAACGTCGCGCGCGTCGGTGCACGACTCGGCGTGCCGACGGCCTTCGCCGGCACGGTCAGCCGCGACACCTTCGGCGACGAGCTGATGCGCAAGAGCGCCGACGCAGGGCTCGACCTGCGCTTCATCCGGCAGGTCGATCGCGCGCCGCTGCTCGCGATGGTCGTATCGAAGCAGCCGCCCCATTACTTCTTCATCGGCGAGAACAGCGCCGATCTCGCATTCGATCCGGCGGACCTGCCCGCCGGCGCACTCGACGCGGCCGAGATCGTGCACGTGGGTTCGCTCGGTGTCGTGCGCGAGCCGCTCGCGTCGCGCCTGATCGAGGTGGCGCAAGCTGCGCGGGCGGCCGGCAAGCGGATCTCGTTCGACCCGAACTTCCGCGCGCCGATGGCCACGCCGTCGTATCGCGACACGCTGCGCAAGCTGGCCGGGCTCGCCGACTGGATCAAGGTATCGGACGAGGATCTGCGCGGGCTGTTTCCCGAACTCGATGAAGCCGCCGCGCTCGCGCAACTGCGCACGTGGGCGCCCGACGCGGCGATGCTCGTCACGCGCGGCGCATCGGGCATGCAGCTCCTGCATCGCGACACCGTGCTGTTTCAGCCCGCGTTCCCGACCGACGTGGCGGACACCGTCGGCTGCGGCGATGCGAGCATCGGCGGCTGGCTCGCGAGCCAGCTCGCGCGTCCCGATGCATCAGCCGCCGAGCATTTGCGCTACGCAGCCGCGTGCGCGGCGGTCGCCTGTGCGCATGCAGGCGCCTATGCGCCGACGGCGGCCGAAGTGACCGACATGATCGATCGCTGCGCCGACGCCGTGGTGTCGCAATAGCACGCGCCGGCGCGCCGCCTCGTCACGCGGCGGTCGTGCCGTCGCTGCCGTCCGGCGGCATCCCGGCCTGCAGCAGTTGCAGGCTCTCGTCGACGCTCAGTTCGGACATGGCATCCTCGTGCAGCGTATCGTCGGCCGCGCGACGCAACGCATGCAGCGCGTGCACCTTGAGCCGCACGATGGCGAGCCGCAACCCGCGCGCCGTGCATTCGGCCGCGAACGTGCGCAACGATTCGATCGTCGTGCTGTCGACATCCGGCGTTTCCTCGAGGCTCAGCATCACGGTATGCGCGTCCGGCTCGGCCTTCATCAGCGCACGCACGCGGTTCAGCATCCGGTCCGCATTCGCGAAGAACAGTTGCGCCTCGGGCCGCACGATCAGCACGCCCGGCACCGGCTTCGCGTCGGCATGGCTCGCCACGTCGACGAAATCGTGACTGTCGCGCAGCCTGCCGAGCACGCTGACGTTCGGTTCGGACAGCTTGCGCAGCGTCAGCAGCAGGCTCACGCCGATGGCCGCGAGCAACCCGTGCAGCACGCCGAGCACGAGCACCGCGAGCAGCGCGGCGATCACGACGAGCCGGTCGCGATGCCAGGCCCAGTACGGCCGGAATACGGACGGATGCAGCGAGTGGCTGACCGCGAAGATCACGATCGCCGCGAGCACGGGCTCCGGCGTGCGCGCGAGCTGCGGCAGCAGCAGCCAGACGATCAGCGCGACCACGCCCGCCGCCCACAGGCCGGCAAAGCGCGACTGCGCACCGGCCGCTTCGTTTGCCGAGGTCGCCGAATACCCGGCGCCGACCGGCATCCCGTGCAGCAGGCCCGACACGAGATTCGCGCAGCCGAGCGCGACGAGGTCGCGGTTCGGCGACACGCTGTCGCCATGCTTCAACGCGAAGTTGCGGATCGATCCGTACGATTCCGCGTACAGGATCAGCATCAGCGCGAATGCAAGCTCGATGGTCTGCATCCACGCGTTGCGGTCGAGGGTCGGCAGGCCGAACTCGATATGCTTGAAATCGATATGACCGACGATCGCAATCCCGTATCGCTGCCAGTCGATCGCATAGCCGGCCGCGATCGACAGCACGATCACGACGAGCGTCGCGGGCACGCGCGAGCTCCGCCCGAGCGCGAACAGCAACGCCAGTGCGATCGCACCGAGCACGACGCTCGCAAGGTTCGCATGCGGCGCGCCGGTGATCAGGTCGAGCGCGACATGCGGCGCATCGCTGTGCTGTACGGAGATCGCAAGAATCTTCGGCAACTGCTTGATGACGATCGTCAGCGCGAGGCCGAACGTGAAGCCGCGCAACACGGGCCGCGCGACGAAGTCCGACATGCCGCCGAGCCGCGCGGCACCGGCCAGGATGAACAGCACGCCCGTCATCGCGACGAGCGCGGCGGCGAGCGCGAGCTGCGCGGCAAGCGCCATCCCCGACTCCGCGAGTACGGTCGCCGCGAGCACGGCGGCCGACGACGACGTCGACGACACGATCGCGAAGCGGCTGCTGCCGGTGAGCGCATAGACGACGAGCCCCGACAGCAGCGCGATGAGACCGGCCTGTGGCGGCAGGTTGGCCAGCCCCGCGTATGCGACCGCCTCGGGAATCAGCAGGCCCGCGATCGACAGGCCGGCCAGCGCATCGAGGCCGATGCGTCGCGTGGGCGGCGGCGAAGCCGCGTCGAGCGCGGCGAAATGGTCGGCATGCTGCGGGCCGGCATCGGGGCGGATCGGGGCGGTCGTCATGAGGGGGTCAGGGCTTGACGGTGATGACGCCCGACCAGCCGGGCAGATAGCGTGCGTCCTGCTCATGTGCGCGATGCAGTGCGATGTCGAGCGCCTTCGCGAAGTTCTTGCGGATCTGGTCGAGCGACACGTGCTGACGCAGGTAGTCGGCCCACAGGAATTCGCTGAACGGCGTCGCATCCTTCGCATAGCCGCCCGCCGTGCGCAGCTCGCCGGCAAGGCTGCGGTACGGATCGTCCACGAGCCCCGTCAGCGCCTTCGGCAGATTCTCGTAGTCGCGGCGCGTGCCGTCCGCGCCGAACGGGTGCACCCACTGGTTGTGTTCCATCATCCGCCAGAAGATCGTGTCGTCGAGCCACGACAGATCCTTCAGCAGCATCGCGTTCACGCGCGCCTCGCCTTCCTCGATCAGCGCGAGGCCGAGGTGGTGGTGATCGGTGATGTAGTGCAGCCCGTCCGGGCCGAGCACCGCCGGGAACCAGTGCGATTCGATCGCGGCCTTGCGCGCGCGCTTGCTGAGCGCCTTCCAGTGCTTGCGCTTCGCCTTGACTTCGCGATAGCCGACCGTCATCTGCGTGGGACGCAGTTCTTCCAGCTTGACGGGAATCAGGTGAACATCGTTGCCGAGAGCCATGGTCGTACCCCATGTTGCGAAATTCCGGCAACGATACTCCTGATCGCGCGGGCCGTTAATACGTCATGACCTCGATACGCCACCGGTTGACGATCTCTGACACCCTCCCGCGCACTCGCGGCGCCGCGCTATGCGCGCAGATCGTTGCGTTCGAGACGATGTCGAATGTAAGGAATGCCATCGTGCACGACGCTCACGCGACGCATCCCGAGCTTGCGCGCGACATTCAGCGAACCGCTGTTGGCCTCCGCGATATCGGCGATCACACGCGGCAGGCGCACGGTGTCGAAGGCGTGGTGCACGACGGCTGCCGCTGCCTCGCTCGCGATGCCACGCCCCCATGTCGCACGCACCAGCCGCCAGCCGATCTCGACGTCGCGCGCACCGTCCACGTAGTCGGGAATCAGCAGGATCCAGCCGATGAACGCATCGGGCGCGGCCTTCTCGAAGATCGACCAGTAGCCGAGGCCCGGCGGATAGTCGCACGTGATCCGGTGCGTGACGAAGCGCCGATGCTCGACGGGATCGTGCCACGGCCCCGCGATGTGCCGCGTGACCTCGGGATCGCGATCCATCTCGATGCACGCATCGAGGTCGGCCAGCACACGCGGACGCAGCCACAGCCGCGCAGTTTCGAGCACGGGCAGCGTGGCGGCGGAACGTTCGGTCATCGGGACTCCTGATTCGGTGATGGTACGCACGAGCGCATTACAAAACAGATACAAACAGCCTTCCGGAATGATACAGATGCCTGTCGCGTGTTTCGTGCGACGGCGTTTCCAATCCCGAAACAGTTCATTTCCTAGGGATTATTCCCGATTCGACGTTATCGCGCCCCACATCGTCCGGTGTCGCGGCCTACACTCGATCAATGCCCCCGCACCGCGCGCAAGCCGGCCGGCATCCGCATGCACATCGTAAGCGCGCAAGCCAACGAGGAGACCTCGGACATGAGCTGGACCCGCGAACAACGCAACGTCACGATCGCCGCCTACCTCGGCTGGACACTCGATGCGTTCGACTTCTTCCTGATGGTCTTCGTGCTGAAGGACATCGCCGCCGAATTCGGGTCGACGATTCCCGCCGTCGCGTTCGCGCTCACACTGACGCTCGCGATGCGCCCGCTCGGCGCGCTGATCTTCGGCCGGCTCGCCGATCGCTTCGGCCGCCGCCCGACGCTGATGGTCAACATCGCGTGCTACTCGCTGCTCGAACTCGCATCCGGTTTCGCGCCGAGCCTGACCGCGCTGCTCGTGCTGCGCGCGTTGTTCGGCGTCGCGATGGGCGGCGAATGGGGTGTCGGCTCGGCACTGACGATGGAAACCGTGCCGACCCATGCGCGCGGCTTCGTGTCGGGGCTGCTGCAGGCCGGCTATCCGAGCGGCTACCTGCTCGCGTCCGTCGTGTTCGGCCTGTTCTACCAGTACATCGGCTGGCGCGGGATGTTCATGGTCGGCGTGCTGCCCGCGCTGCTCGTGCTGTACGTCCGCGCTCACGTGCCCGAATCGCCGGCGTGGAAACAGATGGAGAAGCGCCCGCGCCCGAGCCTGGGCACCACGTTGCAGCAGAACTGGAAGCTCACGATCTACGCGATCGTGCTGATGACCGCGTTCAACTTCTTCTCGCACGGCACGCAGGATCTCTATCCGACGTTCCTGCGCGAACAGCATCACTTCGATCCGCATACCGTGTCGTGGATCACGATCGTGCTGAACATCGGCGCCATCGTCGGCGGCCTGTCGTTCGGCGCGATCTCGGAGCGGATCGGCCGGCGTCGCGCCATCTTCATCGCGGCGTTGATCGCCCTGCCCGTGCTGCCGCTGTGGGCGTTCTCGAGCGGCCCGGTCGCCCTCGCCGCGGGGGCGTTCCTGATGCAGATCTCGGTGCAGGGTGCGTGGGGCGTGATCCCGGTTCACCTGAACGAAATCTCGCCCGACGAGCTCCGCGCGACCTTCCCGGGCGTCGTCTACCAGCTCGGCAACCTGCTCGCGTCGGGCAACGCGACGATGCAGGCCTCGCTCGCCGTTTCGAACAACAACAATTACAGCTTCGCGCTCGCGCTCGTGGCCGGCATCGTCGCCGTCGTGATCGCCGTGCTGATCCTGTTCAGCCGCGAGCGGCGCGGCATCGACATGACGCAATCGGTCAATACGCGTAGCACGGTCACCTGAACCCGCGCATTGCCGCACCGCATCATCGCGCGTGCCCCGTCCCGCCGAGGGCACGCGCGATACTTTCCGCATTCGCACATCGAACTAGAGGAATTTGTCCAGATTCCCTGCTTGCCCGCTCCGTCCGCGATTTTTTATCTTAATAAAAACGACTGTTTGAATCAGACAAACAAATCACCAGTTCGCGGCCGGGCGACCGGCATGGGAGGCGGGACATGGCAGTAAGTCAGGAGGGACGGCCATCCGCGGGACGGCCGTCCGGGGCACGGTCATCCGGCACGCGGCAGACCGGCGGGACGAAGGCGCGCATCCTCGATGCGGCCGAGGATCTGTTCATCGAGCATGGCTTCGAGGCGATGTCGATGCGCCAGATCACCTCGCGCGCGGCGGTCAACCTCGCCGCGGTCAACTACCACTTCGGCAGCAAGGAAGCATTGATCCACGCGATGCTGTCGCGCCGGCTCGACCAGCTCAACCAGGAACGCCTTGGCATCCTCGACCGCTTCGATGCGCAACTCGGCACGCACATCACCTGCGAGCACGTGCTCGGCGCGATGTTCATTCCCGCGCTGAAGGCATCGCGCAATCCCGAGCGCGGCGGGCCCGGGTTCCTGCGGCTGATCGGTCGTGCGTACACCGATCCGTCACCGTTCGTGCGCAACTTCCTGACCGCGCACTACGCGAGCGTCGCGGGCCGCTTCTTCGACGCGTTCCAGCGCGCGTTGCCGCACCTGCCGCGCACGGAGCTCGGCTGGCGGCTGCACTTCGCGATCGGCGCGCTGTCCGGCGCGCTCGCGGGCGCCGAGACGGAAAGCCTGATCGACGAATTCTCGCAGGGCCGCACGATGAACGACGTGCAGATGATCGCGCGACTGTCGTCGCTGATCGTCGCCGCCCTGAAAGCGCCGATGCCCGACAGTGCGCAACTGTCGATCTTCGCGGCCGTGCTCGACGACGCGGGGGCCAGCGAAGCGTTCGGGCTGCCGCAGTCGGCTGCGACCGCCGTCGATACGGCGACGCTGCATTCCACGAACTGAACGCGCGAGGCCACGCGCGGCTTCCTGTTCACGATTTGATTGAAACGCGCGGTCGGGCGGGGCGTCGAGGCGCCCCGTCGATCGACCGTGCGGCACGGGGCACGGGCCGGCGCTGAAGCGCCCGCCCTCGCCGAGAGCAAAGACCGGAGACTCGTCATGTCATCTTCCGCAGCAACCGCAGCGGCCCAGGTTCCGCCGAACACCGACGGCATCTGGTACGCGTCATACCCGCCCGGCGTCCCGCACGAGATCGACGTCACGCAATACGCATCGCTCGTGCAGTTCTTCGACGAATGCACGAGCCGCTTCGCCGAGCGCGTCGCCTACGTGAGCGCAGGCGCGTCGATGACCTATCGCACGCTCGCGCAGAAAGTCGACGCGTTCGCGTCGTACCTGCAAAGCATCGGCATCAAGCCCGGCGACCGCGTCGCGATCATGCTGCCGAACACGTTCCAGTACCCGGTCGCGCTGTTCGGCACGCTGAAGGCCGGCGCGATCGTCGTCAACGTCAATCCGCTCTACACGGTGCGCGAACTCGCGCACCAGCTGAAGGACAGCGGCGCGCAGACGATCGTCGTGTTCGAGAACTTCGCGCGCACGCTGCAGGACGCGCTGCCGGAAACGCAGGTGAAGAACGTCGTCGTCACCGCGCTCGGCGACCTGCTCGCCGACGGCTTCAATGCAAAAGGACGCCTGATCAATTTCGTGCTGAAGCACGTGAAGAAGCTCGTGCCCGCCTACCACCTGCCGCAGGCCATCCGGTTGCGCTCCGCGCTCGCGCTCGGTGCGCGCGGCAAGCCGCAGCCCGTGCAGATCACGCGCGACGACCTCGCGTTCCTGCAATACACGGGCGGCACGACCGGCGTCGCGAAAGGCGCGATGCTCACGCACGGCAACCTGATCGCGAACCTGCTGCAGGCGAAGGCGTGGATCGCCGACCAGGTCTCGGGCGACGTCGAAACCGTGCTCACGCCGCTGCCGCTGTATCACATCTATTCGCTGACGGTGAACGCATTCATCTTCATGGGGCTCGGCGGGCGCAACATCCTGATCGCGAACCCGCGCGACATGACGATGGTGATGAAGATCATCCGCAACGAGACGTTCACGGGCATCACCGGCATCAACACGCTGTACAACGCGTTCCTCGACAACGAGGAATTCCGCAAGCGCGATTTCTCGAAGCTGAAGCTCGCGATGGCCGGCGGGATGGCGATGCAGCGTGCAGTCGCGGAGCGCTTCCAGCAGGTGACGGGGCGGCCGGTCGTCGAAGGCTACGGCCTGACCGAGTGCTCGCCGATCGTCACGATGAACCCCGTGGACCTGAACGACATGGCCGCGTTCAGCGGTTCGATCGGCCTGCCCGCGCCGTCCACCGTCGTGCGCTTTCGCCGCGAGGACGGCACCTGGGCGCCCATCGGCGAACCGGGCGAGCTGTGCGTGCACGGTCCGCAGGTGATGCGCGGCTACTGGCAGCGCCCCGACGAGACGGCCAAGGTGATCGACGCCGACGGCTGGCTCGGCACCGGCGACATCGGCGTGATGGACGAACGCGGCTTCATCCGCCTGATCGACCGCAAGAAGGACATGATCCTCGTGTCGGGCTTCAACGTGTATCCGAACGAGATCGAGGAAGTGCTGGTGATGCATCCGGGCATCAGCGAAGCGGCGGCGATCGGCATTCCTGACGAGGTCCAGGGCGAACGGATCAAGGTGTTCGTCGTGCGCCGCGACCCGTCGCTGACGGTCGACGACGTGCTCGCGCACTGCCGCAAGAACCTGACCGGCTACAAGATGCCGAAATTCGTCGAGTTCCGCGACGCGCTGCCGCAGACGAACGTCGGCAAGATCCTGCGCCGCGCGTTGCGCGACGAGGAACTCGCCAAAATCAAGGCCGCGAAGCAAGGCTGAACGATCCATCGCCCCCGGAGACGCCGTCGATGAACGAAGGAAAGAAGCACCACGCGCGGCACGCCGCCGCCGTGGCAGCGGCGTGCATGCTGTCGCTCGCCCAGACTGGCCTGCATGCGCAGGAAACGGCCAGCGCCGCGAGCGCGGCGCAGGAGGTCGCACTGCCGGCGGATCTCGCGAAAGTCGTACGCGAGCCGGTCGCGCAGCAGGCACGCTGGCTGCGCACGGCCGCGCAACGCGGCACGCTCGTGCAACTCGACGACGCAACGCTCACGGCGCTCTTCAAGGCACTCGATCCGCTCGCCGTGCCGCTCTATATCCGTAACGGCCCGAACGGCTACCCGTCCTACCAGTTCACGATGGTGCGCCAGGAGCGCATCAGCGGGAAATGGTCCGATACGCCCGACCGCATGCTCGTGAAGACCACCCGCGAACCGCTGCGCGTCTATGCGAAATGGCTGCCGGGCGGCGCGCATGCCGGCCAGGAGACCATCTACGACACGACGCAGCGCAAGGACGAGATGTACGGACACCTTGGCGGCCTGCTCGGCAAGATTCCGCTGTGGACGGCAATCGACGGCGCACTTGCGCGCGCCCAGTCGAATCACCAGGTGAAGGATCTCGGCACCGAGTTCATCACGAACCTGTACCTGACCGAAGGGAAGAAATATCTGGAAGCCGGCGTGCAGCGGCCGACCGATGTGGAAGCCAAAACGATCAACGGCGTGCGCGTCGTCGCGCTCACCTACGAAACGCCGACCGGCCGGCCGCAGTTCTACGCGAAGAAGGAAGTCCTTGGGCTCGACCTGCACGCGCCCTATTTCCGGACCGTCGAGTCCTACGACAACGACGGCAAGATCTTCGAACGGATCGTCATCGAGAAAATCGCGCCGGCGACGCTCGACGACACCGCCTTCGACCCGAAAAACCCCGACTACGCGTTCTGATGCGCGCCGTCAGGGCTGGCCTCGGGCTCAATCGTCATCGTCGTCGCCATGGTGCCGGTGCCAATGCTTGTAGTAGTGCTTGCGCCATTTGCGATAGCGATCGTCGTCGTCATCGCCGTCGTAGCCGTATCCATAGCCCGGATAGGCGACCACGGCCGGTTGCGGCGCCACATAGACCGGAGCCGGCTCGACATAGACCGGTGCGACCGGGACGCCGATGCCGACCGACAGGTCGACATGCCCTGCCATCGCACTGCCGGAAGCCAGCAACGCCACGCCCCCGACCCACCCTGTCCATCGCCTCTTGTTCATGTTCTGAATCCCTGATAAGCCGGCCCGCCCGGCTCGCGCAACCAATGTATGCGCCGCGCACGAGCCAAGGTGATACGGCACTGCGAGAGTCGTAACGCGGCGTAACGAAATCGCATTAGCCGTTTGGCCGAATCGCGAAAATGCGCTGGAACGTCTATAGTGGGTTACGGTTCGACACAATCACGACTGCGCGCTCCCTGATCGAACAGGGTAGAATCCCGCCAAACACCTTGTGGACGAACACGCCACACACACGCACAACATATTCTCTGACGCAGGCTCCTGCCGCACCTCAATGGCCAATCCCGCAGAATCCCATCCGCAAAACGACTTCATCAATTCGGCGCGCAAGGAACGTAAGCGCGTTGAAATCTATCTCGTCAACGGCATTCGTCTGACGGGGTGTATCGAGTCGTTCGATCAGTACCTGGTGATGCTGCGCACCCCCGTGGGTCTGCAAGGCATCTACAAGCGCGCGATTTCCACGATCCAGCTCGACACGGGCGGCTCGCGCCCGGGCGGCAGCGGCCCCCGCGGGCCTCGCACCGGCGGGCGCCCCGGCG
>NZ_JAAGPB010000208.1:0-13962 GCF_017104585.1 Burkholderia sp. Ac-20392 | reverse complement strand
GCTGACGCGCCCGGCCGGCCCCGCGCGGGTGCGCGGCCGCTTCGCACCACCATGAGACTCAAGGCAAAGATCTTCCTTCTGGCCATCGTGCCGTTCCTGCTCGCGATCGCCGGCATCGGCTTCGGCGTGCGCCAGCAGGCGACGTCCCTCGCGCGCACGCAGCACGCGACGATCCAGGCCGCGTACCTGTCGAGCAAGGAAGTCGAGCTGAAGCACTATGTCGAGCTGGCGACGAGCGCGATCATGCCGCTCTACGACGCGAGCGGCCGCAACGCGCGCGACGACGCGATGCTGCGCACGCAGGCGCTCGCGATGCTGCAGAAGATGGATTTCGGCCCCGACGGCTATTTCTTCGTGTACGACCTGCATGGAAATTCGCTGATGCATCCGCGCGAGCCCGAGCGCGTCGGCCACAACTACTGGTCGATGCGCGACCCGCAGGGCGCACTGACGATCCAGAAGCTGATCGGCGCGGCGTCGAGCGGCGGCGGCTACGTGCGCTACGCATGGCAGCGGCCGTCGACGGGCCGCGTCGCACCGAAGCTCGGCTACGTCGTCGCGCTCGAGCGCTGGGGCTGGATGGTCGGCACCGGCATCTATCTCGACGATGTCGACACCGCGCTGCAGCGCATCGACGCACGCGCGTCCGCGAACATCGAGCGCACGATGAGCTGGCTCACCGCGATCGCGCTCACGGGTGCGGCGGCGATCGCCGTGTGCGCGCTGGTGTTGAACGTCAGCGAGTCGCGCAGCGCCGACGCGAAGCTCAAGCTGCTCGCACAGCGCGTGGTCGAATCGCAGGAGCAGGAGCGCGCGCGGCTGTCGCGCGAGCTGCATGACGGGATCAGCCAGATGATGGTGTCCGCGAAGCTGATGCTCGAATCCGCGCTCGCCCGTTTCGAACGCGGCTCGGCGCGCCTGCCCGAGGCCGAGCAGGCGCTCGCATCGGGCGTCGGGCGGCTCGGCGACACGCTGCGCGAAGTGCGGCGCATCTCGCATGCGCTGCGTCCGTCCATGCTCGACGACCTCGGCCTCGCGGCCGCGCTCGAACAGCTGGTTCGCGAACTCGGCGCCGAAAGCGGCATCGACATCGGCTATACGCAGGTCGCGCACAGCGGCACCCGGCCGCTGCCCGAAGCCGTCAACACCGCGCTGTTCCGGATCGCCCAGGAAGCGCTCAGCAATATCGTGCATCATGCGCAGGCGTCGCGCGCGGCCGTCACGCTCGACGTCGGCGCGCAATCCGTCTCGCTGACCATCGCCGACAACGGCTGCGGCTTCGACGCCGAGCGCTCGCAGGCCGACGCGCGCCGCGGCATCGGCCTGCGCAACATGCGCGAACGCCTCGACGCACTCGGCGGCATGCTGACGATCTCGTCGCAGGTCGGCCACACGATCGTCGCCGCGCGCGTGCCGCTGCCCGGCGCCGCGTCATGACGCGCCCCATAACAGGAGACCTTTCACGCATGAGCGCCCCCGACACCGCCCGGCCCGTCGCCCGACTGCTGCTCGTCGACGATCACCCGCTCGTGCGCGACGGCTTGCGGATGCGGCTCGAAGCGGCCGACCTGTCCGTGGTCGGCGAAGCCGGCAACGCCGACGAAGCGCTCGCGCTCGCCGCGTCGCTCGAACCCGATCTCGCGCTGATGGACGTCGGCATGAACGGGATGAACGGCATCACGCTCGCGGGCGTGTTCCACGAGCGCTTTCCGGGTATCCGCGTGCTGATGCTGTCGATGCACGACAACATCGAATACGTGACGCAGGCCGTGCGTGCCGGCGCGAGCGGCTACCTGCTGAAGGATTCGCCCGCGAGCGAGATCGTGCGCGCGATCGGCGCGGTGCTGGCTGGCCAGACGTTCTTCAGCGAAGGGCTCGCCGCGCGGATGATCCACGCAAGCGCGACCGCGTCGCCGCTCGACCGGCTCACGCCGCGCGAACGCGACATCCTCGATGCGCTGGCGGAAGGGCTGTCGAGCAAGCAGATCGCGCAGCAGACGGGGCTGTCGGTGCGCACGGTCGAGACGCACCGGCTCAATCTGAAGCGCAAGCTGGAGATAGAAGGGCAGGCCGAGCTGATCAAGTTCGCGGTCGAGCATCGGCGGAGGTAGGCACATCCGACGGACGCCTCGATCCGCTGTGAAAGGCTCGACCTGTCGGCACGCCACATCATTCCGGCTGTGAAGATGTCACGCACGCCGCCGCGCGCCCCGATTGCTGCTCCGTTTCACGCCGCACCATCAGCATCACCGCAATCGTAATACTAAGGATTCCGGAACACAAAACCGCGATCGAAAACCCGTGCGCCATCGCGTCCCGATACGCGCCGAGCAGCGCCGGTCGCCCTGCCGCAAAAACATGCTCCATCACCGCCTGCTGCGCAAGCGTATCCGCTTGCGCGCTGCCGGCCGCCTGCATCGCGGCCGTCATCCGGTGCAGCGCCCCGACGCTCATCATGCTGCCGAGCACCGCGATGCCGATGCTCATCCCGGTCTGACGCAACGCGTTCATCGTCGCCGACGCCATGCCCGCGCGTTCGGCCGGCGCCAGTTCCATCACGGTCATGCCGGTTGCGGGCACCGCGAGCCCCATGCCGACCCCGAGCACCGCCAGCGCGATACCGACCGGCAGATACGGCGTGCCCGCGCCGAAACCCGCCATGACCGCGAGCATCGTGCCGACCAGCCCATACCCGGCCACCATCAGCGTGTGCAACGAAACGCGCGCCGCGATGCGCCCGAACAGCATCGACGTGATCGCCGTCATCACGAACTGCGGCATCAGTTGCCAGCCAGCCTCGGCGGGCGTGCGCCCCTGCGCCTGCTGCAGGAACAGCGACAGGAAGAACAGGCTGCTGTACCCCGAGAACCCGAGCACGAACGACGCGAGATTGGCGCGCACCAGCCGCCGGTCGCGAAACAGCCAGACCGGCAGCAGCGGCCGCTCGACACGCGCTTCGACCCGCACGAACACGACGAACGCCACCGCGGCGCCCGCCAGCGGCACGAGCACCTTCACATGCAACGCGCCGGCTTCGCCGATGCCGATCAGCCCGTACGTAAGCAACCCGAGCCAGACCACGCTCAGCGCCTGGCCGAGCGGATCGAACGCCGCGTGCTGCGGATGCCGGCGCTCCGGAATGCCCCATGCGCCGAGCAGCACGGTCACGATGCCGATCGGCACGTTGACGAGGAAGATGTTCTGCCATCCGCCATGCTCGACGAGCAGGCCGCCCACCAGCGGCCCGAGGATCAGTGCAAGCGCACTGAACGCGGACCACCCGCCGATCGCACGGGCGCGCTCGCGCGCATCGGGAAACGCATGCGTGAGGATCGGCATCGCACCGGGAATCAGCAACGCACCGGCAAGCCCCTGGATCGCGCGGCCAATCAGCAGCGGCACGATGCTGCCCGCGCAGGCGCAGACCACCGACCCGGCCGTGAACAGGATCACGCTGGCGAGCCACACGCGCTTGTGCCCGTAGCGATCGCCGAGCGGCCCGGCCGACAGCATGAACGCGGACAACGCGAGCGCATACGCATTGACGACCCACTGAAGGCCGCCGATATCGGTATCGAGCGCCGTCTGCAGCGTCGGCAACGCGACGTTGACGATGCTGATGTCGAGCGTGGCGAGAAAGGTGCCGAGACAGGCGGCCAGGACGAGTGCGGCGCGACGGTAGCGAGGCATGGCGGTCAGCCCTTCGCGGGCATGAAGATGAGAATGATTCTCATCATATATATCGACTGACCGTCGGTCAATGGATTGAATTGGCCGCGAGCAGGGCGCTGGCCTAAACTGCGGGCTTTGCACGAACGGGCGTCGAGCCGCGCGATGACGGACAGGACCAAGGCAGGGACCACGACAATGAAAGACGGCGCGCCGGCGGGCAAGCCGCGCACGAAGCCGGCGGAAGTGCGGCTCGAGGAACTGATGGCGGCGGCCGAAGCGCTGTTCCTCGCGCAGGGCGTGGAAGCGACGACCATCAGCGAAATCGTCGAGCACGCGCAGGTCGCGAAGGGCACGTTCTATCACTACTTCGAATCGAAGTCCGACATGCTCGCCGCGCTCGCGCAGCGCTACACGTCATCGTTCCTCGACCGTTTGCAGCACGCGGTCGACGCGTGCGACGCCGACGACTGGCTCGCGCGCCTGCGCGCGTGGATCCGCACGAATATCGAAACCTACGCGGCGACCTACCGCACGCACGACATCGTCTACACGAACCACCATCACCACGATCGCGCGAATGCCGACAAGAACGCGATCCTCGAGCAGCTCGGCGCGATTCTCGACGGCGGCGCACGGGCCGGCACCTGGCGGCTCGCGCACCCACAGGTCACCGCGCTGCTGATCTACGCGGGCGTGCACGGCGCGACCGATCACATCATCGCGGCGCCGGAAACGGATCGCACCGCGTTCGTCGAGGCGGTGATCGACGATTGCCTGCGGATGCTCGGCGTCGGCACCTGACGCACAGCAACGAACCAGACGCCCGAGGGCTAATGCCGTTCAGTCAAGCACTGAACGGCATTTTTTGTTGGCGGTATCGCGAAGTGACAATTGTTCATCTTACGAATTGTTGACGCCGGTACGATTCGCTTCGTCCAAGTGTAACCAGGTCGAAAACACAATATTCGGCCGCGTGATGCCTGTTCGGGTCGCCGTTGGATGTCGCGTCGCGCTATCGAACGGATATCGCGGCGGCGTCGTATCTCCATCCAGATCGATTCTTACTGAAACCGGAAACCATGCAAACCAAACTCATTACCGCCGTGTTGTTCGTGGCTGCAGCCACTGCGTCGCAAATCGCATCCGCGGCAGACGGCACGATCACGTTCAACGGCACCGTGCTCGCGCAAACCTGCACGATCAGCGGCAACGGCAGCGGCTCGAACAACTTCAATGTCCCGCTGCAATCGGTGGCGACCAGCGCGCTGGCCGCAGCAGGCCAGTGGGCCAACCGCACGCCCTTCTACATCTCGCTGACGGCCTGCACGCCGGCGTCGGGCACCGTCCACACCTACTTCGAGCCGGGTCCGACGGTCGACGCCGCCACCGGCAACCTGATCCTGGCCACCGGCGGCGCGACCAACGTCGAGATCCAGTTGCTGAACGGCGACGGCACCTATTCGCCCATCAAGATCGGTGCGGCCGACGCCACGCAGAACTCGAAGTCGGTCGCAATCAGCTCGTCCGGCGCCGCCACGCTGAACTACTACGCACAGTACCTCGCAACCGGTGTTGCAACGGCCGGCGCGGCGACGTCGAGCGTGATGTACTCGCTCGTTTATCAGTAATCAATCATTTAGTTCTACATAGCACGATCAGGTGGAGCGGCGCGATGCCGCTCCACCCCTCGTGCTCGCTACCCGCATCGATCCCTATCATGAAGCTTCGAAAAACTCTCCGGCGCGCGATCGTCACCGCGTGCGCCGCATGGCTCGGCTACCTGGCGGCACCCGCCGTTGCATCGGTGGTGATCGGCGGCACGCGCGTGATCTATGGCGCGGGCGAGTCCGAGGTCACGCTCAAGCTGTCGAACGCCGGCCAGTCGCCCGCGCTCGTGCAGTCGTGGGTCGATGCAGGCGATGTGCGCGGCGCGCCGTCCACGATCAAGGTGCCCTTCACCGTCACGCCGCCGATCGCGCGGATCGATCCGTCCAAGTCGCAGACGCTGCGCATCGTCTACACCGGCGAGCCCATGCCGCAGGATCACGAGTCGGTGTTCTGGCTCAACGTGCTCGAGGTGCCGCCCAAACCCGGCGCGGCGGACGCAGACATGAACCGCATCCAGCTCGCGTTCCGTTCGCGCATCAAGCTGTTCTATCGCCCGGAAAATCTCAAGGGTTCGTCGGCCGATGCGCCGACGCAGCTCACCTGGCGGCTCACACAGGCCGACGGCAAGCCGGCCATCGAGGCGCACAACCCGACGCCGTTCCATGTGTCGTTGACCATGATCAGCGTGCAGTCGGGCGGACGCAGCGCGACCTTCGACGATGGCGGCATGGTCGGGCCGGGCGAGACGCGGGCCTTCCCGCTGAAGGGCGACGTGCCCGGCGCGGCCGGCGCCAGCGTGCGCTACACGACGCTGAACGACTACGGCGGCTCGGTCAGCGGCGAGACGCCATTGCGGTCCGGCACCGCGGCGCCGTCGCGATGATGCGCGGCTGACCCCCTTCCATTGCGCGAGGCGCGGGTAGCGCGCCACGTCCTTTCCACAGCAAGGCCAGGCATGCCCGCCCCGGGCAGGGCGCAGGCTTGCTCACGCTCGGGTGCCTACCGTGATCCAACGTCTTTCCAGTTTGCCGCCACTCATGCGCTGGCGCCCGCGCCCGTGCTTCCTGCTCGCGCTGTCGGTGTTCGCGTCGACGGGCACGATGGCGCAGACCACAGGCGCCACGCAAGTGGCGGAAGTCCAGTTCGACGACCTGTTCCTGCAGCACCCGGGCGGCACGCGGGTGGACGTCAGCCGCTTCGAAAAGGGCAACGTGGCGCCGCCGGGTTCGTATCGCGCCGACCTGTACGTCAACACGAACTGGATAGGCCGCGCCGAGATCACGCTGCGACAGGTGGGCGACAGCCGGAACAACGTGCAGCCCTGCTTCGATCGCGAGCTGCTGCTGCAGGTCGGCGTGGACCTGGCGAAGCTGTCGCCCGAAGCAACGCACATGTTGACGGACTCGAACCGTGCCTGCGCGACGATCGGCATGCTGGTGCCGGACGCCGTCGCCACCTTCGACAATGGCGAACAGCGGCTCGACGTCAGCATCCCGCAGGCCTCGCTGAGCCGCGCGGCGCGCGGCTACGTGGACCCGCGCTACTGGGACGAGGGCGTGCCGGCCGCGCTGCTGTCGTACAACGGCAATGTCTACCGCGCCAACAACCAGGGGACGTCGTCGACCCAGGCCTACCTGGGCCTGACCGCCGGGCTGAACGTCGGGCCCTGGCGCTTCCGCCACAACGGCAACTACACCTACGGCACGCACGGCGGCACGCACTACCAGAGCGTGCAGACCAGCCTGCAACGCTCGATCGCGCGCCTGAAGGCGCAGCTCGTGATCGGCGACGCGTTCACCGACGGCACGATGTTCGACAGCGTGGGCTTTCGCGGCGTGCGGATCGCCAGCGACGAGCGCATGTATCCGGAATCGCAACGCGGCTATGCGCCGACCATCCACGGCATCGCCAACAGCAATGCGCTGGTGCAGGTGCGCCAGAACGGCAACATCATCTACAGCGCCAACGTCGCGACCGGCCCGTTCGAAATCGACGATCTCTATGCGACCGGTTATGGCGGCGACCTCGACGTCGTCGTGACCGAAGCCGATGGCAGCATCCACACCTTCAAGGTGCCGTATGCGTCGGCCGTCAATTCGCTGCGGCCCGGCATCACGCGTTTCAGCGTGACCGCCGGCCAGTACCGCAGTCCGCTGCTGTCGAGCAAGCCGGCGCTGTTCCAGGCGACCGTACAGCACGGCTTCACCAACCTGATCACCGGCTACGGCGGCATGACAGCCGCGCCCGGCTACGTGGCAGGCCTGGTCGGCGCCGCACTCAACACCGAACTGGGCTCGTTCGCGTTCGACATCACGCAGGCCAACACCGATCTGCCCGGCATGGGCACACGCCACGGCCAGAGCGTGAAGCTCTCGTACAGCAAGCTGATCAGTCCGACCAATACCAATATCGCGGTCGCCGCCTATCGCTATTCGAGCAGCGGCTACCTGGGCCTGCAGGACGCCATGCAGTTGCGCGGCCAGCAGACGGGCGGCGCGAACGGCCTGCTGTCGGGCGGCGTACGTCGCGGTCAGTTTCAGGTCATGCTGAATCAGGGCCTGCCGGACCGCTGGGGCTCGTTCTATCTGTCGGGCTCGACCGTCAATTACTGGAACCGCGGCGGCAACGACACGCAGTTCCAGGCCGGCTACAACAATAATTTCCGGCGTATCAACTACGGCGTGTCGGCCGCGCGCCAATTCGACGCGACGCAAAACCGCTGGGACAACCGATTCATGCTGAACGTGTCGATCCCACTGAATCTCGGCTCGCGCACGTTGTACTCGTCGACCAGCCTGCAGCGCGACAGCCGTGGCGCGACCCTGGTCCAGCAGTCGCTGACGGGCTCGCTCGGCGTCGACAACGCGCTCAGCTACGGCGTGAACGTCGGCCATACCGGCGGCGGCACGGGAGCGGCCACCAACGTAGGCGGCAACGTGTCCTACATGTCGCCGTATGCGACCGTCTCGGGCAATGCTTCGAAGGGCACCGGCTTTACGCAGTACGGCGGCGGCATCTCGGGCGGCATGGTGGCCTACGCCGGCGGTGTGGCCTTTGCACCGACCATGGGCGAGACGATGGCGATCGTCGAGGCCAAGGATGCGAACGGCGCGCGCGTGACGGCCGGCAGCGGCCTGCGCATTGATTCGTTCGGTCATGCGCTGGTGCCGAGCCTGACACCGTTCTCGACCAACGAGGTGGAAATCGATCCGAAGGGCGTGCCGATGAGTGTCGAGCTGAAATCCAGCGCGCAGCACGTCGCGCCGACCGCGGGCGCGGTGGTGCGGCTGAAGTACGAAACCGAGGGCGGCGGGCGCGCAGTGATCATGCGTGCGCGCATGAGCGGCGGCGAGCCGGTTCCGTTCGGCGCGGAGGTGAACGATGCGGCGGGGCAGAACGTCGGCACCGTGGCGCAGGATGGTCGCATCGTGCTGCGCGGCGTGAAGACCGATGCCGGCACGCTGAACGTGAAGTGGGGCGATACGTCTTCCGATATCTGTTCGTTATCCTACACGCTTCCGACGGCAAGCAAGACGAACCGGCAACGCTGGACCGATGTGGAGGCGGTATGTACGAAATGAGCAAAGCGAATGCTATGGACCTCGGAGAGATCATGAAGCGGAACGAGAAGCCGGTCTCGACGTGCAGACAGGCGAGAACGACACGAGGCCTGGGCCGCCTGGCGTTCTGGCTGCTCACGCTGGCGATGCTGCTGCTCGGCTTGGGCTCGCGTGCGGCGCTCGCCCAGAGCGCCAGCTGCTCGGGTACCGCGCAGACGATACCGATCTCGATGTCACCCTCGGTGACGGTCCCGCGCGACGCCGCGGACGGCACGATGCTGACCACCTGGGTCAGCTCCCCGACTACCACCAACTACTACAGTTGCACGGTGTCGGGGTCGGCGTCCACGGGCATGCTCTTCGAACCGCTGTCGATGACCAAGTCCGGCATGACCGTGAAGGGGCCGACCGGGGTGATCTATACGGTCTGGAATACCAACGTGCCCGGCGTCGGCATTGCGATTGGCATACGTTCCTACGTGAACGGCTGCCAATGGCAGGCGTGGCTCGATCTCGGCACGCCGTCCACGCTGTTCCCCAGTCCGTGGACAGGCTGGGTCTGCAACACAAACGGTTCGGTCACCAACGGCGGCCAGGCCCAGATGGCGCTGGTCAAGACCGGCCCGATCACGGCGGGCATAGTGACGGGTGGCGTGTTGTTCGAAGGTGGGTCGGCGCAAAGCACCACCGGCACGTATACGGTCGCGACCGCGAGTCGCAAGTCATTCTCGCTGTCGTCGACCGTCATCAGCGTGGCGTCCTGCACCACGCCGAACGTGACGGTCAACATGGGCTCGCACATGCAGTCGGAATTCACGGGCATCGGGTCGACCACCAAGCAGGCCGTCGCGGTCAATGTCGCGGTCAACGCCTGCCCGATTGGACTGAACTCGATCCTGTACGAGTTCGACCCGATCAATGCCGTGCTCGACGCCACCAACGGCGTGCTCGCGCTATCGAGCGATTCGACGGCCACCGGCATCGGCCTGCAACTGAAGGACGGCAGCGGCAATGCGCTGAAGTACGGCACAAAGTACACGCTGACGAGCTACAGCAGTGCGACAGGCGGCTCCTACACGATCCCGCTCACGGCCAGGTACTACCAGACGGCCGCCAGCGTGACGGCCGGCAGCGCGAACGCGGTGCTGACCTTCACCATGACGTATCAGTAAGCAGTGCGTAGCGGATTTTGACGTATGCGGAGGCGGTACGCACGCAATGAGCATGCGGATGCAATGGACCGGGGAAAGATCATGAAACGGAACAAGAAGCCGGCCTCGACGCGCAGGCAGACGAAATCGGCGCGAGGCCTGGGCCGCCTGGCGTTCTGGCTGCTCACGCTGGCGGTGCTGATGCTCGGCTTGGGCACACGTCCGGCGTTCGCCTCGAGCATAAGCTGCTCGGGAACGGCGCAGACGGTGACGCTGACGATGCCGGCCTCGGTGACGGTCCCGCGCGACGCCGTGGTCGGCACCATGCTGACCGGCTGGGCCAGTACGCCGAACGTCCCCAATTACTACACTTGCGCGGTATCGGGTACGGCAGCCGCGGGTATGGTCTTCGAACCGCAGTCGATGACCAAGGCGGGCATGACCGCGACCGGGTCGACCGGGGTGGCCTATACGGTCTGGAATACCAATGTGCCTGGCGTCGGTGTCGCGATCGGCGTGAGTACTTACGCAAACGGTTGCGGAAGCATGCCGTGGATGGATCTCGGCGTGCCGTCTTTGCCGTTCCCCAGCCCGTGGACGGGGTACGCCTGCAACGCAAACGGAATTGTTACGTCGATCAGTAACGGCGGTATGGTGCAGGCGGCGCTGGTCAAGACCGGCCCCATCACGGCGGGCACAGTGACGGGCGGTGTGCTGCTCGTGGGGGCATCCGCGACGAGCACCGGCGGCAACGTATATACGGTCGCCACCTCGCCTCTCGTGTCGTTTTCGCTGACCACGACCACTGTCAGCGTGGCGTCCTGCACCACGCCGAACGTGACGGTCAACATGGGCTCGCACATGCAGTCGGAATTCACGGGCATCGGGTCGACCACCAAGCAGGCCGTCGCGGTCAATGTGGCAGTCAACGCCTGCCCGATTGGCCTGAACTCGATCCTGTACGAGTTCGACCCGGTCAATGCCGTACTCGACAGCACCAACGGCGTGCTGGCGCTGTCGAGCGGTTCGACGGCCACCGGCATCGGCCTGCAACTGAAGGACAGTAGCGGCAACGCGCTGAAGTACAGCACGCCGTACACGCTGACGAGCTACAGCAAGTCGACGGGCGGCTCCTACACGATCCCGCTCACGGCCCGGTATTACCAGACTGCCGCGAAGGTTACGCCCGGCAGCGCGAACGCGGTGCTGACCTTCACCATGACGTATCAGTAGGCCGCGCACGGCGAGCCGGGATGTGTGCGGACGTGGCTTGAACCTGCGCCGGCACGCCCGGACGCGCGGTCACGTCGGTCGTTCGACCGCTCACCAGACGCCCTGTGCAAAAGAAAAAAGAAGGGCGCCCGAGGGCGCCCTTCATGCATCCGGACCGCGGCCTTGCAGCGGCTGTCAGTTCGTCCGCGAATTGTGCTTCTGCAGATACGCGATCAGGCCATCGATCCCGCCCGATGCGAGCTGACTCTTGAACTGGCCCTGGTAGACCTGGATCAGCCACGCGCCCGACATGTCGATGTCGTAGATCTTCCAGTCGTTGCCGACCTTGCCGAGACGATAGCCGACCGACTGGCTGTCGCCCGGCGTCGTGACCGTCGACTGCACGAGCGCGTCGGCGCCCGACGCGCCGCCGGCCTTGAACGAGAACTTCGCGTCCTGGCTGCCGAGCTGCGCGAGCGACGCGGCGTAGGTGCGCGTCATCAGCAGCTTGAACTGCTTGTACAGCTCCTGCTGCTGTTGCGGCGTGGCCTGCTTCCACGCGTCGCCGACCGCGATGCGGGTCGTGCGCTCGAAGTTGGTCGCGGGCAGGAAGCGCTGCTCGACGACTTGCGTGACTTTCGCCATGTCGCCGCCGCGGGCGGCCGGATCGGCCTTCATCGCGGTAACGGTGCCCTCGACCGCATTGCGGACGATATCGACCGGCGCGCTCTGCGCGAAAGCGGAAACCGACACGGCGGCTGCCGCGACGAAAGCAAACAGATGACGTTTCATACGAATATCGCTCGATGAGAAAAAACGACCGGTTCATTGCACCGGCCGACGACGCAAAGTATACCGGGCCTGACGCCTCGGTGCGCCGCCGTGACCGACTGTTACCTTTCAGCTTCCTTTGTCACAGGGCCGCAGTGGCGCGTCGAAGCAGCGTTGCGCCGTTTATGTAAATATCCCCTTACAAACGGGCCGACCATCGGTATCGATTCCGCCGTCGCGAACAAATCTCCTTCCCTTCTCGCAACCCCCAACGTCACGACCGCCGCCACGCCGCGCCGGTATACTTGGCTACTTTGCCCTTGCCAGCCGCTCCCCATCGCCACATGGTGACATCTCTCATCGTCCGACTCGTTGCGTGGTCGGTGCGCCGACCCGTCTCGGTCGTCGTCCTGTCGCTCGTCATCGCCGCACTCAGCGGCGTCTATGTCGCGCAGCATTTCAAGATCAACACCGACATCAGCAAGCTCGTCGATGCGGAACCGCAATTCGCCGCGCTCGGCCAGGCCGTCGACAAAGCGTTCCCGCAACGCAACGGCACGATCCTCGCGGTCGTCGAGGCGCCCGCGCCCGAATTTGCGAATGCCGCCGCGCAAGCGCTGACCGAAGCGCTGCAGAAGGATGCCGACGCCGGCCGCATCGGCCAGGTCGCCGAACCCGGCGGCGGGCCGTTCTTCGAGCACAACGGGCTGCTGTTCCTGTCGCCGCAGGAAGTCACCGATACGACCTCGCAGCTCGCGAGCGCACGCCCGCTCGTCAACGAACTCGCGAAGAACCCGAGCCTCACCGGGCTCGCCACGACGCTGTCCACCACGCTCGGCCAGCCGCTGCTGACCGGCCAGGTGAAACTGCCCACGATGGCGAAGCTGCTCGCCCGCAGCGCCGCGACCGTCGACGACGTGCTGGCCGGCAAGCCGGCCGCGTTCTCGTGGCGTGCGCTCGTCGACAACGACGCCGCGCGGCAGCCCGCGCGCGCGTTCGTCACCGTGCAGCCCGTGGTCAACTACGGCGCGCTGAAGGCCGGCGCGGAAACCAGCCAGGTGATCCGCGACGCGGCCCGTTCGATCGATCTCGAGAAGCGCTACGGCGCGGTCGTGCGCCTGACCGGCGAACAGCCGCTCGCCGACGACGAATTCGCGTCGGTCGAGGATGGCGCGGCGCTCAACGGCGTCTTCACGCTGCTCGCCGTGCTCGTCATCCTGTGGCTCGCGCTGCGCTCGAAGCGGATGATCGGCTCGGTGCTCGTCACGCTGTTCGTCGGCCTCGTCGTGACCGCCGCGCTCGGCCTCGCGATGGTCGGCTCGCTGAACATGATCTCGGTCGCGTTCATGGTGCTGTTCGTCGGCCTCGGCGTCGACTTCTCGATCCAGTACGGCGTGAAGTACCGCGAGGAGCGTTTCCGCGACCCGCGCATCGATCACGCGCTGATCGGCGCCGCGCACTCGATGGGCATGCCGCTCGCGCTGGCCACCGCGGCCGTCGCGGCGAGCTTCTTCTCGTTCATCCCCACCGCCTATCGCGGCGTGTCCGAGCTCGGCCTGATCGCGGGCGTCGGGATGTTCGTCGCGCTGCTCACCACGCTCACGCTGCTGCCCGCGCTGCTGCGCCTGTTCGCGCCGCCGGGCGAATCGAAGACGCCGGGCTTCCCGTGGCTCGCGCCGGTCGACGATTACCTCGATCGCCATCGCAAGCCGATCCTGATCGGCACGCTCGTGGTCGTGATCGGCGCGCTGCCGCTGCTCGCGTTCCTGCGCTTCGACTTCAACCCGCTGCACCTGAAGGATCCGAACAGCGAATCGATGGCGACGCTGCTCGCATTGAAGGATTCGCCGGAAGCCGCCGTCAACGACGTCACGCTGCTCGCGCCGACGCTCGCGGAGGCCGATGCGGCCGCGAAGCGCCTCGACGCGCTGCCCGAAGTCGGCCGCACGACCACGCTGTCGACCTTCATCCCCGCCGACCAGCCGGCA
>NZ_JAAGPB010000207.1:0-14249 GCF_017104585.1 Burkholderia sp. Ac-20392 | reverse complement strand
CGGCCCGTCGCATCGTTGAAGATCAGGATCGCGCTCGGCCTCGCATCGCCGGCGGCCTGCCGGACCGCGAGCGCGACCGTCGCGAGCGGGCCCGACGCGAGCCGCCGGTGGCCGTCGAAAGCCGTGTAGGAAGGAAGCAGTGTGGTGGTGGTCATCATGGTCGCCCGCAGGCTGGAATCAGAATGACGCTATTTTTATCCGGGTATAAATTGAATGTCAATATCATCCGGGTAAAAATACGACAGCGACAGTGGCGCGGCCCCCGCCCGATCGATTCAATTGCTGAATCGATCAAGTCAGCAATTGGCATGAAAGCGCAAATTTCGACATGACAGAATGGTCAGGACGCCCTGCCCACGGGCAACGGCGTCCGGCCTCCGGCCGGCAGCACCCACACGAATGGCGCGCATCGACGCGCCTGCCGCACGACGGCACCTTCCGCCCTTCGGAGGAGACAGTCATGAATCCGCTTCAAGCGCTGCCGGCGTCCGCGTCGGCAACGGCCCGGCGCACCCGCGTGCGCTGGCTGGTGCTGGCCGTCCTGTTCGCGGTCACGACGATCAACTACGCGGATCGCGCGGCGATCGCGATCGCCGGCCCGAGCCTCGCCCGTGCGCTGCACCTGAGCCACGTGCAGATCGGCTTCATCTTCTCCGCGTTCGGCTGGTCGTACGTGGTCGCGCAATTGCCGGGCGGCTGGCTGCTCGACCGCTACGGGTCGCGCATCGTCTATGCGTTCAGCATCTTCTTCTGGTCGCTGTTCACGCTGCTGCAGGGCTCGATCGGCTTCTTCGGCGGCGCGGCCGCGTTCGCGCTGCTGTTCGGGCTGCGCTTCCTGGTGGGCGCGGCCGAGGCGCCGTCGTTCCCGGCCAACAGCCGGATCGTGTCCGCGTGGTTCCCGGCCGCCGAACGCGGCACCGCGTCGGCAATCTTCAACGCCGCGCAGTACGCGGCGACCGTCGTGTTCGCGCCGCTGATGGGCTGGCTCGTGCACGCGTTCGGCTGGCAGTCGGTGTTCGCGGTGATGGGCGTGCTCGGCTTCGCGTTCGTCCTGGTGTGGAACCGCACGATGTACGACCCGAAGGACCACCCGAGCATCAACCGCGCGGAACTCGACTACCTCGCCGAAGGCGGCGCGCTCGTCAACATCGACCAGGCGACGGGCGGACGCGACGGCGGCCCGTCGATGCGCCACGTGAAGGCACTGCTGAAAAGCCGGATGCTGATCGGCGTGTACGTCGCGCAGTACTGCATCAACGCACTCACCTATTTCTTCATCACGTGGTTTCCCGTCTATCTCGTGCAGGCGCGCGGGATGTCGATCCTCAACGCGGGGCTCGTCGCGTCGATCCCGGCCGTGTGCGGGTTCCTCGGCGGGATTCTCGGCGGCGTCGTGTCCGACGGGCTGCTCAAGCAGGGCCGCTCGCTGTCGGTCGCGCGCAAGGTGCCGATCGTGTTCGGCATGCTGCTGTCGATGTCGATGATCGTCTGCAACTACACCGATTCGCACGTGCTCGTCGTGCTGTTCATGGCGCTGTCGTTCTTCGGCAAGGGGCTCGGCGCGCTCGGCTGGGCGGTCAACGCCGACACCGCGCCGCGCCAGATCGCGGGCCTGAGCGGCGCGCTGCTCAACACGTGCGGCAACCTCTCCAGCATCACGACGCCGATCGCGATCGGCTACATCGTCGACCGCAGCGGCTCGTTCAACGGCGCGCTGGTCTATGTCGTCGCGCACGCGCTCGTCGCCGTGATCTGCTACCTGTTCGTCGTCGGCGAGATCCGCCGCGTCGAGCTTCAATGAACGGCGCGGGACGCGCCGGCGCAGCCGGCGGCCCGTGCACCACCGGAACCAGGAGCGAACCGATGTCCGAATCCCGCCGTGCCGGCACCCCGCGCGTCACGCGCATGCAGGTGATTCCCGTCGCCGGCCGCGACAGCATGCTGCTCAACCTGTGCGGCGCGCATGCGCCGTACTTCACGCGCAACCTCGTGATCCTCGACGACAGCAGCGGACACACGGGCGTCGGCGAAGTGCCGGGCGGCGAAGGCATCCGCCACGCGCTCGAGCGCATGACGGATCTCGTGGTCGGCCAGTCGATCGGACGCTACCAGGCGACGCTCAACGCAGTGCGCGCGGCGCTGTCCGGCGCGGGCCCGGGTACGGGCCGCACGATCCGCCATGAGGTGACGTCGGCCGGCGAAGCAGCGGTGCTGCGCCAGCCGCACGAGATCAACCTGCGGCTCGACAACGTGATCACCGCGATCGAGGCCGCGCTGCTCGACCTGCTCGGCCAGCATCTCGACGTGCCGGTCGCGGCGCTGCTCGGTGAAGGGCAGCAGCGCGACGCGGTGCCGATGCTCGCTTATCTGTTCTATATCGGCGATCGCGGCCGCACCGACCTGCCGTATCGCGACGAGGCGCAGGCGCGCACGCCGTGGTTCCGGCTACGCAACGAGGAAGCGCTCACGCCGGCCGCGATCGCGCGGCAGGCCGAGGCTGCGGTCGAGCGCTACGGCTTCGCCGATTTCAAGCTGAAGGGCGGCGTGATGGCCGGCGCCGACGAGATGGAAGCGATCGCCGCGATCAAGGCGCGCTTTCCCGACGCACGTGCGACGCTCGACCCGAACGGCGCGTGGTCACTCGACGAGGCCGTCGCGCTGTGCCGCGGGCAAGGCCACCTGCTCGCGTACGCGGAGGATCCGTGCGGGCCGGAAGGCGGCTATTCGGGCCGCGAGGTGATGGCCGAATTCCGCCGCGCGACGGGAATCCCGACCGCGACCAACATGATCGCGACCGACTGGCGGCAGATGGATCATGCGGTGCGGCTGCAGGCGGTCGACATCCCGCTCGCCGACCCGCATTTCTGGACGATGCAGGGGTCGGTGCGGCTCGCGCAGCTGTGCCGCGACTGGGGGCTCACGTGGGGCTCGCACTCGAACAACCATTTCGACGTGTCGCTCGCGATGTTCACGCATGCGGCAGCGGCCGCGCCCGGCACGATCACCGCGATCGACACGCACTGGATCTGGCAGGAAGGCGATGCGCGGCTCACACGCGAGCCGCTGAAGATCGTCGGCGGCCAGGTGGCGGTGCCGGAGCGGCCGGGGCTCGGGATCGAGATCGACATGGTGCAGGTCGAGGCCGCGCATGCGTTGTACAAGGAAGTTGGCGGTACCGCGCGCGACGACGCGGTCGCGATGCGCTATCTCGTGCCGGGGTGGACTTACGATCCGAAGCGGCCGAGTTTCGGGCGAGGGTGAGGGTGAACGCGGGTAGCGACCGGTGGTTGCCAAACACCGGAAACGCCCGCATCCTGCTGGCTGCCTGAATCGGCCCGCAAGGCGAACGGTTCGGCGGCCCGTCTCCACCCGAAAAAGAACCGCCCGTCATGACGTCTTCCGATCCGACACCGCGACAGATCATCGTCTACGTCCTGTATTCGGTGCTGGGCCTGCCCGCGAGCATGACCGCCGCCGGCTATGTCGCGACCCTGATGACGCGGAACGTATCGAACTTCGAAGGTGGCGCCGGCTACGCGGCGCTCTGGTGGATCATCCTGCTGACCTGCGCGTTCTATGCGCTGTCGTTCGTCATCTTCGCACTGCTACGGAAAAGAACGGCGATTCTTGCGGTCATCACGGTAGCGTTCGCCGCGCTGTCGGTGCCGACGTTCAGGTTTATCCACGAGTTGCTGACCTAGCCGCCGTCTGTCGTCGTTCTATGGCGGCCGGGATTACTCGGCGGCTTCGCGGCCACGCTCAGTACGAGTAACCCTGGATGCCGTAGTTCGTATCGTGTCGACGCCCCCACCACGGCAGATAGGCGTTGTTTTCGCCGCGAGCGCGGAACCAGTCCCCGTTCGGGTTGATCGGCGTGAGCTTCGAAGGCGGCAGCACGACAACCGCAGTCGGGTAACCGGCATCCGTTGTACCGGCAACCAGTGCATTGCCGCCAAAGTGGTTGACCCGGCCGATCGCGAGCGCGATGTCCGTCAGCGCCGTGCCCGCACCCATGTCGCCAAGCAGCGCCGGCGTGTTGAAAACCTGCTTCGTGTAGTCGAATTCCGGCAGCGTTTCCGTGAGTGTCTGTGACAGCGAGGCGAGACGCGTCGACGCCACGTCGCTGCCCTTGCCTGCGTCGTGCACCACGAACTGGATGCTTGCAGGGTCGACGTTTGCGTTTTGAGCTGCCTGCGTGATCGTCGCCTTCCATGCCTGGACCGCACGCGTCGTGCCGGCCTTCGCCTCGTAGTCACTCACCTTGCCGGTCGCCGCCTTGCCGATCCATGCGAGTGGCTCACGGTCGGTCTTCAGATCCGGGCCGGCGAGGAACAGCACGGTGAGGTTCTCGTTCATCTGCTCGTCTTTGGGCGGAAAGCTGGGTGCGTCCCAGTTCATCACCCATACGCTTTCCTGCGGGTGCGTTTGCAGGTAGTCGAGCGCGGCGTTCAGTGACGTGAAGCCGGCATTTGCGCCGCCGACATGGATCTGAATGTCCGGCGGCGTGTCCTTGCTCCATAGATCGGGGAACTCCTTGTTTCCGATAGCAAACGCCGTGGTCATTTCCTTGCGTAGGTATGCGCGTGCTTCTTGCGGCGACAGTCGCGGGGGGATCGCGAATTCAATTCGGATACCAGCCAACTCCCGCCGGTGTCGCTTGTCGGATGGCTGGACCGTATAGAAATAGTGGCCATTCATCGCATACTTGTCATGGAACAGGACGAGGAGTTTGGAGACGTATTTTTCATAGAATCCGTCGAAACTTTCATCCCCACCGTTACCATCGGCAACAATCGCAACAGGTTTAACGGATGTAAAACTCTTTGGATCCGTTCTGACCATATCGTCGTTCTTGTTCGGTTTGACGAGGCCCATTGTCCAAAGCAGTTGCCATTCCGTCGGATAGTCGCGACGCTGCAGGGGATTGAGCCACTCCAGTCCCACGACTTGCGCGAGAAATGGTTTCTCCTGGACTGGCGTCGACGGTATCGGTGCGGAAGTGGGCGGTGCAGCCTCTGCGTTCGACGATGACCATGCCGTAGCGAATGCAAGAGCAACTATTCCCGCCAAGGCTTGCAGTCCTACCCATCGTGTCATCTGTTTGTACCGGTATCTGGCCCAACCCTGGGCACCGTTTGCATTGAATATCGCTTCACGCGAAACGCCGGCCAGTTCGACAACAGACAGAGAATCAAAATACGTTATCACACCCAGTTCAGGAAAGACCGGAGGTGGCGGCTGACGAAATGAGCACCGCGCCGCACGAGGTTTTATGACCATCGAACGACGCGGGCGCGCCCTCCACATCGAAACCGGCCTCGCCATCGATGATCACCACCTCGCCATGCAGCGGGCACGTGCAGCGATCGCCTTGACGGGCGACCGCGCGCCCCATGACTTCACTGTTCGAGGCGCCGGTCTCTACCCGGCCGCCATGGCTATGCACGTCCCCTACCCGAATAATGCCGCGCATGGATGCTCCTCAGTATGAGTAACCCTGGATGCCGTAATTCGTGTCGTGTCGACGCCCCCACCAGATGAGATACGCATTGTTCTCGCCGCGTGCGCGGAACCAGTCTCCGTCCGGGTTGATCGGCGTGAGCTTCGAAGGCGGTAGCACGACGACGGCAGTCGGGTGGCCAGCGTCCGTTGTACCGGCAACCAGTGCATTGCCGCCGAAATGGTTGATCCGGCCGATCGCGAGTGCGATGTCCGTCAGCGCCGTGCCTGCGCCCATGTCGCCAAGCAGCGCCGGCGTGTTGAAGACCTGCTTCGTGTAGTCAAATTCCGGCAGCGTTTCCGTGAGTGTCTGCGACAGCGAGGCGAGACGCGCCGACGCCGCGTCGCTACCCTTGCCGGCGTCGTGCACGACAAACTGGATGCTTGCGGGGTCGACGTTTGCGTTATGAGCAGCCTGCGTGATCGTCGCCTTCCATGCCTGGACCGCACGCGTGGTGCCAGCCTTCGCCTCGTAGTCACTCGCCTTGCCCGTCGCAGCCTTGCCGATCCATGCGAGCGGTTCACGCTCGGTTTTCAGATCGGGACCGGCGAGGAACAGCACGGTAAGGTTTTCGTTCGTCTGCGCATCTCTGGGTGGAAAGCTCGGCGCGTCCCAGTTCATCACCCACACGCTCTCCTGCGGATGCGCTTGCAGATAGTCGAGTGCAGCGTTCAGCGACGTGAATCCGGCATTTGCACCGCCGACATGGATCTGAATATCCGCAGGCAGATCCTTGCTCCATAGGTCCTTTGCGGACTTATTGCCAATTTCAAAATAATCCTTGATCTGATAGGCCAAATAGTCTTTCGCCTCCTTCGACCCAAGTCGCTGAGGTATCGCAAACTCGACACGAATACCCGCCAGCTCTCGCCATTGATTCGGGTCGTGTGGCTGGACCGTATAGAAATAGTGACCATTCATCACATATTTCTCAGCGAATAAGCCCAGAAACTTAGAGATATATTTTTCATAGAACCCGTCGAAACTTTCCGCTCCGTTGTTGCCATAGGCAACTCCAGCGACAGGGCGAACAGTACCGAACGCCTTGGGGTCCTTTCTGACCATATCGTCATTCTTGTTCGGCTTGACGAGCCCCAACGTCCACAACAATTGCCATTCCGTTGGATAGTCACGGCGTTGGAGAGGATTGAGCCATTCCAGACCGACCACCTGTGCGAGAAACGGCTTCTCCTGGACTGGCACAGAAGGTGTCGGCACGGAAACCGGCTGAGCAGCCTCCGCAGTCGAAGATGACCAAGCCGTGGCAAATGCAAAAACAGCGATCCCAGCCAGGGCCGGCAATCCAATCCATCGTGTCATTTCCTCTCCCATGCTTCGTGTCTGTGCGCCGTGACCAATCGCTTCGATAGCAACGACACCCATCACAAGTAGTACCCCAACCAATGCCAGTGCAAGGCGTCGTGACCGGGATGCAAACAGCGATCTCATGCGCCCCTCCCGATACCGAGCAACATCCCCCCCTGACGCTTGTCGTCTATCGATTCAGGCAGCGTCGCTTCGGGGTCTTTAAGCACCCAATCCTGCAAAAAGTCGCCATTCATCTTTCCTTTCTCGAAGTAAGCCGAATAAATCTTGTTCGGGTTGACCTTGTCCAGACTCTCACCGAATCTCCAGTCGGCCTCAATCCTGAACTGGTTCAATTGCTCATTCGAAATCCGACAGATGCCGATCGCAACATCGTACGTCAGTGCCAACCTGGCGTGCTTCGGATTGGTCATGATCGTCGAATGGTTCGTCGGGTTATTCACTGTTGCATCGAGGATCTGTACGATCTGCTTGTTTCGCCATTTCTGATACCCATCGGGCATCTGTGCATTGGGGCCAGCCTCACCAACGACCTCACCGTCCTTGACCCATTCCGGGTTGTTTTTGTGACGCGCCTCCATGCGCGCAATCGCGCGATCCTCATAACGCTGTGACGCCTCTGTGCTGGCATCCCCGTGCGGTGCCATCTCCGCAGCATGATCATCGTCGTCGGGTTTGTAAGTGTCGTACGGATCAGTCTTGTCGATGCTTGTCTTGTTCTTGTTACGCTGAGCCGCCACCGGATCGTTGTCCTCGTTGAAATCACTTTCCGCATTGCCATCCTTTACGCGCACGACTGCCCCATAGCGAATCGCCTGCGGGAAGAACGGCTCAGGCAGACCAGGGGCGTCGCAAATCACGTGCCAGCCCTCCTGCGTCTTGCCGCATTTCTTTGGCGGCTCAGCATTGACGCGCATCACTCCCAACGCCGATGTCGCCATCGTTACGATATACAGCACAGGGGCCACCGCAATGGTGCCGACCTTACCGTACCAGTTCGGGTTGCCCCGCAGTGCTTTGACCAGGCTGTATTTGGCCGGGGGCGACGTCGGATAAAAGAACAGGTCCGATGAGCCCTTGCCATAACGCCAATCGTCCTTCCACGTGTCGTAGGTCACGGGCTCCGCCTGACCGACCTGAAAATTGGTTGCGAAGACACGTTGCGTGAAAAGGCTCGAACCCTTGACGAGTTCAACCTCGTCCGGATGCAATCCTCGCCAGCCCATTCCCTGCACCGGAGCGGCGGAAATCACCTGGTCGTGCGGGCATGAATACAGCGTGACGCGGCCGTAGGTATGGTTCTGAACCCCGTACTGTTTCCGGTCGTTGTCCGGATCGTAAGCAGGCTTGCCGTCTTCGCCCGGCTTCATGTTTGCCATCGTCATACGGAGATCGAGCGGGTCGCGCTTGTCCTCGGCATCCTTGCTCTGCGCAATCAGTTCGAAGAACGCTTTCAGCGTCTTCGCCCGCGCCGGCGACTCCACGCGCCCACGGTTGCCGTGCTTGTCCTTGTCGTTGCGTTCAGTCCAGTCCTCCATAAAAGGCGAGTTGTCGCCTTCGATAGAACCGACGATCCCGTAGGGCGGATTGGCCAGCACATAAGTGTCGGCCACGCATCTCACGCCCGCATCCTTCGACAAGCGGTCTCCGAGGAACGCAGCTGCAATACCGACCATGTTGCCCTGGCTATGGCACACCACCGTGATTGGCACGTCCGCCTGTACCTTGCGAATGGAGCCGATGAGTTTTGCGAGACGCAACGCGCCCATTACGTTGTACATGCGCGGCGGTGTCTCGAAGAGCGGACGTTGCGTCGGATTGAGTCCCTGCACATTGATGAAGCCGAAGATCCGTGGATCAACACCAGCGTTCCATAAATCCGGCAGGCTACCGCAGCCGTTCGCAAAAGGTCCGCCACCCCAGTAGTTCTTTTCATTCAGGAAGATCGACTCGCCGTAGCGCTTCAGCTCCTCCTTGTTCGCTTTGTAACCCCAGCGGAAATGAATAACAGGCGAGAACGTATTTTCATCCGGTTGCATATACGTACCGGCCCACAACTGCGGGTTGATAAAACCATCGTCCGTCAGGCTCGCCGTGTAATGCATCGGACCCATCTGACCACCCTTCGGCCCGCAATGAGTCAAAAGATCGTCTTCGCGTCCAAGCCGCTTGTTCAACCCTTCGCACAGACCCTCTTCACCCGGCTCGAACCACTCCCCTTCCGAGTTGACCCCATGCACGAAAATCACGATGCCCGGCAACGGCATCTGCATCACGCACAGGTAGTCGGATTGGTTGAGCGTCACCACGCCATTACCGTTGGCGACCAGATAGCGATTCTGCGAATCGTCACCGCCCCCCGACGCCCCGCCGCCCGCAGGCGTACGCGGATCGAGACCGCCACCATCGCTCACTGCGGCCTGCGCCGGCGGATTGTTTTCAGATGCACCCGGACTAGCCGGTGCAGTATCGGCTGTGTCTGCCATGATTATTTTTATCCCCGGTCAGATCTTGTTCTTGAAGAAATTCACGACGAACGGTTCGAACTGGTTGCTCTGGATCGGAGCAAGCTTGCCCGCGGCATCGGACTGCCCCTTGATAACTTCGCCCGACGCTTTCGTGATCTCCGCCTGCATGCCCTCGACGGCCTGCCCATCGGTCGCCCGCACGAGCTTCGGCACGCGCCCGAGCGGCGCATGATCGAACTTCGGCATATCCGTGCTCATGCTCGCCGGCCCCTGCCACGAGTGCCCGGCCGACTTCACCGTGAAACTGCCCGGGCACCCCAGCTCGATATCGCTGCCGTGCAGTTTCAGGTACGCGCCGCCGGAGGTCGTGAAGACCACCTCTTCGCTCGCCATGCCCGCGAGCTTGCCGCCAGCCGCCGTGAACTGGATGTTCTTCGCGGAATCGATCTGCGTGTCGTCGTTCTGGCTCTGTAGCGTCACCTTGCCCTGATTCGCGATCGCCGATACGCCATCGCTGTGCGCGAACATCGCGACGCCGCGCCCGCCGTGCAGCGTGATGCGCTGCCCGCTGGTCAGCTGGACATGTTGCTGCGCGACCTGGTCGATGTTCTCGCCGGCGTAGGTCACGTGCGTCTTCGGCGTGATCGCAACCGAACCGGCTTGCGCGCCGAACGCCATCAGCGCCTGCGACCCGGCCGCATCGCCAGCGCCAGTGCCCGACGCGCCGCTGCCGGGTGTCCAGCCTTTGAACGCAGCCGCAACCGCCTGCTGGCCCGCCGTATCGGCGGCCTGTCCGCCATGCTGGCCTGCGTAGTCGCCCAGCGACTTGAACAACTCGGTGCACTCGCCGAGCAGTCGCAACAACTCGTCGCGATCGAGCTGCCCGCCGCTCGCTTGCGAGCGTGCGTAGGTCGTCAGCAGAATCCCCTGCGCGGCCCGCAGCGCGGCAGCCGCGTCGGTACGCAATTCCGCGCCCTCGCCACGGTCCTGGCCTCGGCCGTCCTGGCGAGGCTGCGTCAGGTACCCCAGATTCAGTTGAGAATGCGCGTGCTCGCTCGCCAGTTGGCTGGAAATCTGTCCCGGCGTATCGTCGAGACGCAGCTGGTTATACCGGCTCCCCTTGATTTCCTTGGTCTTGATCCCCGACACATAGCGGTTGCCGGGGAGATTGCCGATGTGGGTGAAGGCCGCCGGCGGATTCACGCCGTTGCTCAGCACGTTGATGATGACCAGCCGGTCCGGATCGCCGCCGAGGCTGCCGATCAGGACTTCCATCCCGACACGCGGCAGAAAGAGCGCGCCGAAGCTTCCACCCGCGAGACTCGCCCCGACACGGATCGGTGCGCTGTCGCCGGCATTGTCGTTCGTGCCCGCGCCCTGCGCGTGCGCATGATCCGCCGGATCGAGACCGTGGATCCGCACACGTACGCGGCCGTCGGCATCGCAGAACACTTCCTCGCCCTGCTGGCCGACGATCGTGCCGGTCAGCAGATGCACGGGCGGCAGGTCGATCTTCGGGTCGTATGCGGGCGCGAGCGGTACGCCACGCCGCACGCAGGTGAAATGATTCTCGTAGCGCGTGTCGGGTTCGGCCGCTGCGGCAGGCTGCTGCAATGGCGACGGATAAGCCAGGTGCCGGCTCGCGGCAAACAGCGCCTGCACGCGGTCGGTCAGCCCTTTCGGCAGATTGTTCCAGACGTCGTGGTCGATCGACGTGATCACGAACTGCCGCTGGTCGGAGGGCTGCATGTCCCGCTCGGGATCGCCGGTCAGCGTGATCCACGCACCGACGGCAAGGTCGCGTACGCTGCTCACGCCGTCGTAACGCTCGGCTTCGAACTGATGCGCGAGCATCCGGGCACGGGTGAGGCGCTCGTGATCGTTCCATGAGTCGCCCGCATGCGGGATGTCGATCGCGACATCGGTCAGCAATTGCGCCAGGTCGTTGCCGGCCTCGCCCTGATTGAGGCTCGTCGCGACCATCGACTCGTCGATACGCGCTTTCTTGTAATCCCACGACGGGCGGCCGACCTGGCCGGGCGTCAGACGCTGATGCAGCGCGAACAGCGTGACGGTGTCGCGCTCCTCGGTCGCGGCGTCGCGCGGATGCAGCCGCACCGTACCGGCCGGTGCCTGGGGCAGCGACATCGGATCGTCGCAGCACACGAGCGTATGCGCGGGCGTATCGTCGTGACTGTTGCCCTCGCCTTTGACCGGGCCGGCCTTGGCGAACACCGTGATGCCTTCGCGCCGCAACAGGCGGCGCACGAACTTCGCATCCGATTCGTTGACCTGGCGAGTCAGTTCGCGCGCCGGATATCGGTCGCGACTCAAGCCGGACAGGTCGAATTCGAACGCCGCTGCCAGTGCAGGGCTGCGCTGACGCCATTCGGTGAACAGCGTCGAGAGGATGTCGACGACGCTGCTCTGACGGAATACGCGGGAATTCGTGCGCTTGTCCATCAACGACAGGGCATCGCACACCGTCAGTTGGTACACGCACAGCTCGCCGTCGCTCTGGCCGATCTGCACGTCCTGGATGATCGCGTTGACGAAGTGCAGCTGCCCCCGATCGGTGACGAGCCGGATCGAGACGGGGACGCCGAGGAACAGCCGCGGCGGCAGGTTGTGGCGGGCCGACACGCAGGTCAGATGCCCGCGAATGCCGGTCATCAACCCTTCGTGCACGTGCGCATGCTGCAGCGCAAGCAAGTGCCCCAACGCGTCTTGCGCCTTGCCGAAATTCAAGGCGACCGGCCGACGGTTCCAGTCGACCACCCCCGATGCAAAGCTGCTTATTGTTTCGCTTATCGACACAGCCGTTCTCTCAATATTGTTGTCGACCTGTTGGCTTCGGCTTTGCGACGCGCGTCATGTCACGGTCACACTACCGATTTGTGACAGTGAGCATATCAAATTCACGGAAATATTTCGGTACCCTACGTGTATCCATGCCGGTTGCCGACACAATCTGACTAAAAATGACGGATTCCGGCGTCACGCGGGGAGGCGCCGGCCGCAGCCCGAGGGGATCGAGCGATTCGCGCGGAAAAACAAGCGGCTGAAGAGGAAGTCGACGAGGCAACGTGTACGCACGCCGATGTCGAGCAGAAAAGCAAAAAGCCGGCACGAAGCCGGCTTTTTGTTTGCGATGCATAAGGCTGTACGCCCGGGCGGAAACACAAGGCTGCACCCGGTGCAGCATTCCCTTTCCTGTCTCGAGACGATCGGGCCTTCGAATTCCGTTGGTGGAGCGGAGGAGGATCGAACTCCCGACCTTCGCATTGCGAACGCGACGCTCTCCCAGCTGAGCTACCGCCCCATCAGTCAACCATCATACACACGCATTTCTGCGCTTGGCAATAGGGGATGAATCGCCCCTGAAACCTTACTTTGACGGCGCGCCAGCCAGCACCCATTCGACCACCGAACGCACGTCGGCGTCGCTCATGCGCGGGTGCGCGGGCATCGGAATGGCGCCCCAGACGCCCGAGCCGCCCTCCTTCACCTTCTTCGACAGCTTTGCGACGGCCTGCGGATCGGCCTTGTAGCGCGCGGCGATATCCTTGAACGACGGGCCGACGAGCTTGCGGTCGACCGCGTGGCAGCCCATGCACGCGTTGCCGCGCGCGACCTTCAGGCCGTCGCCGACATCCGCGTGCGCGACGCCCAGCGCGCCCACCACGAGCGCCGCGGCCGCGGCGCCCTGCACCATCCACTGTTTCATCTGCTTCATCTGCATGTTCTTCATTGCGACGGGGCCTTCAGGTTGCCCGGGTGCACGTTCGACGAATTCGAGATCGGCGCGGGCGGCTGCAGCGGCGTGGACTGCACCGACGCGTCGGGCACGGCGCCCACCGTCGCGGTATCCGCCGGCGCAGCGGCCTGCGCACCGGACGCGCCGCTTGCGGGCGATGCGTCCTGCAGCGCCTGCGCGTCCTGCGGCTTCACGTACTGGAACACCTTCACGACCTTCTCGACGCCCGGCACCTGGCTGGCGGCTTCCGCACCGCGATTGCCCTCGTCGACCGTCACGAGCCCCATCAGGTAAAGGTTGCCGCGTTCGCTGACGACCTTGTAGTAGTTCGACGAGATGCCCTTCGTCGCGATCAGCTCGGACTTCACGCGCCCTTCGAGGTACGAGTCGTTCGCGCGCGACGACAGCGACGACGCCGGCTCGACCGACAGCTCGTTGACGATGCCGTTCACGTTGTTGATGCCGCGCACGATTTCCTCGGCGCGCTGCTTCGATGCATCGTTCGGCACTTCGCCGGTCAGCAGCACACGGCGGTTGAACACCGTCACGTTCACGTGCGACTGGTCGGGCAGCCCGTTGTTGATCTGCGTGAGCGACTTGACCTGGATCTCGCGATCCTCCGTCTGCGCGCCGAGCGTACGGCGATCGGTCGCGATCAGCGCGCCGCCACCGGCCGCTGCGCCCACGACCCCGAGTACACAACCTTGCAGCGACACGGCGAGGCCCGCCGTCAGCGCAGCGAGCAGCGTGGTTCTGACGAGCGTCTGTTTGACGCGGCTTTGATTCATCGACGGCTCTCCTTCGTTCAATCCTCACCCAGCAGCATCGCGTCGATGCCGTCGCACAGGCAGTGGATGGTCAGCAGATGGACTTCGTGGATGCGCGCCGCACGAACGGCGGGCACGCTGATCGGAATATCGGTATCGGACAGCGCAGCCGCGACCGCATGGTCGTCGCCACCCGTCAGCGCAACGACGGTCATCTCGCGCTCGTGCGCTTCGTCGATCGCCGCCAGCACACGCGGCGACGCGCCGGACGGGTCGAGCACCAGCAGGATGTCGCCGGTCTGGCCGAGCACGCGCACCTGCTGGGCGAACAGTTGCTCGGCGGATACCGCGCCCGCGAGGCCGCCCTGCGACGCGTCGGTGGCCAGCGCGATCGCGGGCAGGCCCGGGCGCTCGCGCTCGAAGCCGCCGAA
>NZ_JAAGPB010000206.1:0-14257 GCF_017104585.1 Burkholderia sp. Ac-20392 | reverse complement strand
CGACGACTTCTCGCTGCTGTGGTCGGGCGAGGCCGCGGCGCTTGCGCGCGAAGAGGATGCGGGCGAACTGACGCAACGCCTGTGGCGCGACGCACTGGCGTGCGCGGCGGGGCTGCGCGACGCGTTCCCGCAGGCGGTCTGAACCACCGGGAAGGGGGCGCCGGCGCGGGAGCATCGGCGTATCATCTGGGTTTTCGTCAGCCCGATCCAGGCACCCCCACCATGACCTCCGTCGACACTACCCCCGTCCTCGACCATGACAAGCTCGTTACCTTCATCGAGCGCAAGTGGAACGATGAAATCCTCCACGCCCTGACCGACTACATCGCGATCCCCGCCAAGAGCCCCGCATTCGACCCCGACTGGGCGAAGCGCGGCTATCTCGAGCGCGTCGTCACCGATGCCGCGCAGTGGGCCGAGCGGCAGCCCGTGAAGGGCCTGAAGCTCGAGATCGTGCGCCTGCCGGGCCGCACGCCGGTGATCTTCTTCGAATCGCCCGCCACCCGCTCGGGCAGCACCGACACGATCCTGCTGTACGGCCACCTCGACAAGCAGCCCGAATTCGACGGCTGGCGCGCGGACCTCGGCCCGTGGACGCCGAAGTACGAGAACGGCAAGCTGTACGGCCGCGGCGGCGCGGACGACGGCTATGCGATCTACGCGAGCCTCGCGGCGCTCGGCGCGCTCGACGAGCAGGGCATCGAGCGGCCGCGCTGCGTCGGCCTGATCGAGACCTGCGAGGAATCGGGCAGCTACGACCTGCTGCCGTACGTCGACGCGCTGCGTGACCGGCTCGGCCAGGTGTCGCTCGTCGTGTGCCTCGATTCGGGCGCCGGCAACTACGACCAGATGTGGCTCACCACGTCGCTGCGCGGGCTCGTGTCCGGCGACCTGCAGGTCGAGGTGCTCGAGGAAGGCGTGCACTCGGGCGTCTTCGGCGGCATCGCGCCGTCGAGCTTCCGCGTGATGCGCCAGCTGTTCGAACGCCTCGAAGATGCGAAGAACGGCAACCTGCTGCCGGGCGAGTTCCATTGCGAGATTCCCGACAGCCGCGTGCGCGAAGCCGAAGCGGCCGCTTCGATTCTGGGCGACGCCGTATGGAAGGGGCTGCCGTGGGCCTGCGGCGCGGACGGCAAGCCGGTGCTGCCGACCACGACCGATCCGCGCGAGGCGCTGCTGAATTCGACGTGGCGTCCGTCGCTGTCGGTCACCGGCGCGGCCGGCCTGCCGGCGCTCGCCGATGCGGGCAACGTGCTGCGTCCGCGCACCGCGTTCAAGCTGTCGCTGCGCCTGCCGCCGCTCGTCGACGCCGCGCAGGCCGTGCAGCAGCTGAAGGCACTGCTCGAACTCGATCCGCCGTACAACGCGAAGGTCACGTTCAAGCCGGACGCGGGTGCCGCGACCGGCTGGAGCGCACCGGATCTCGCGCCGTGGCTTGCGTCGTCGCTCGATGCCGCGTCGCGTCGCCACTTCGGCGCCGACTGCGCGTACATGGGCCTCGGCGGCACGATCCCGCTGATGAACGTGCTGCAGGAAGGTTTCCCGTCTGCACAGTTCATGGTGTGCGGCGTGCTCGGGCCGAAGTCGAACGCGCACGGCCCGAACGAATTCCTGCACGTGCCGTACGCGAAGAAGCTGACGGCGGCGGTCGCGGACGTGATCGCGACCGCGCGCTGATCGCCTGGCGCCAAGCGCTCGGCGCTTGGCGTGACAACTGTCCAACCCGATGTGACGGAACCTTGCCGATGACCGCACTGCCGACGCCCGATACCGAACCGCTGCGCATGCGCGCCGAACCGCTGCATGCATTCGTCGCGGCACTCTGGGAGCGAGCCGGCAGCAGCGAGCGCGAGGCAACGCTCGTCGCCGATCACCTGGTCGGCGCGAATCTCGCGGGCCACGATTCGCACGGGATCGGGATGATCCCGAACTACGTCGCGTCGTGGCGGGAAGGGCAGTTGCAGTTGAACGGGCACGCGTCGATCGTCCGCGACGGCGGCGCGGTGCTGACGATCGACGGCGGGCGCGGCTTCGGCCAGGTGATCGCGTTCGAGGCGATGGTCGAAGGGATCGACCGCGCGCGTCGCATGGGCATCTGCGCGATCGGGCTGCGCGACGTGCATCACCTCGGCCGCATCGGGCACTGGGCCGAGCAATGCGCGCGCTCGGGGCTCGTGTCGTTCCATTTCGTCAACGTGCCGGGCGACCTGCTGGTCGCGCCGCTGCACGGCACCGATCCGCGCTTCGGCACGAACCCGTTCTGCGCCGCGTATCCGCGTGCGGGCAGGCCGCCGCTGCTGCTCGATTTCGCGACGAGCGCGATCGCGTACGGCAAGACGCGCGTCGCGTACAACCAGGGCAAGCGCGTGCCGGCCGGCTCGCTGATCGACCATCGCGGCCAGCCGACCGACGATCCGGCCGTGATGCACGAGCAGCCGTTCGGTGCGCTGCTGCCGTTCGGGCTGCACAAGGGGTACGCGCTGGCGGCGATGTGCGAGATTTTCGGCGGCGCGCTCGTCGGCGGGCATACGACCTACGGCGACACACTGCAGAAGACGAGCGCGATCGTCAACGGGATGCTGTCGGTGCTGATCGATCCGAATGCGTTCGAGGCGGCCGACGCCGAGCGCGAAGCCGATGCGTTCGTCGCATGGGCGAAGGCGTCGCCGCAGGCCGGCGACGCACCGGTGCAGGTGCCGGGCGAGCCGGAAGAGGCGAGCCGCGCGGCGCGCGGCGCCGGCGGCATTCCGGTCGATCGCGCGACGTGGCGGCAGATTCGCGAGAGCGCGGCGGCGGTCGGCTTCGACGACGCCGAGCTCGACGGGTGGACGCAGCGCTGTACGGCATCCGCATGAGTTGGCAATCGGAAAAGGCGCACGGCGAGGAGATCGCGTATCAGCTCGCGCCGCTCGGCAACGTGACGGTCGTGCGGTTCTTCAGCGGTGCGGCGATGCGGCTCGACGGCGTGATGTTCGGCTTCATGTCGCGCGGGTCGCTGTTCCTGCGTGTGGATGACGTGAACCGTCCGGCGTTCGTCGCAGCGGGGATGGGGCCGTTCTCGTACGAGCGGCCCACGCGGACGGTTTCGCTCGACGGCTATTACGAAGCGCCGGCCGACGTGCTCGAAGACGCAGGCGCGCTGTTCGACTGGTGCCGCAGCGCGTATCGCGCGGCGTTGCTGGCGGGGCCGCCGAAGCGGAAGGCGAGGGCGGCATCGAAAGCGAGGCCGGTACAGGAAGCGAAGCAGGCGTCGAAGCGGGCCGCCAAACCGGCGTTGAAAGTGTCGTCGAAGCCTGCACCCGCGCAGGAGGCCAGGCTGGAGTCGAATCGGGCCGCCAAGCCGGTGTCGAAAGTGTCGCCGAAGCCTGCGCCCGCGCAGGAGGCCAGGCTGGGATCGAAGCGGGCCGCCAAGCCGGTATTGAAAGCGTCGCCGAAGCCTGCACCGGCGGAGGAAGCGAAGCCGGCATCGAAGCGGGCCGCCAAGCCGGTGTCGAAAGTGTCGCCGAAGCCTGCGCCCGCGCAGGAGGCCAGGCTGGGATCGAAGCGGGCCGCCAAGCCGGTATTGAAAGCGTCGCCGAAGCCTGCACCGGCGGAGGAAGCGAAGCCGGCATCGAAGCGGGCCGCCAAACCGGCGTCGAAAGTGTCGCCGAAGCCTGCATCCGCGCAGGACGCCAAGCTGGGATCGAAGCGGGCCGCCAAGCCGGAATTGAAAGCGTCGCCGAAGCCAGTGCCGGTACAGGAAGCGAAGCCGGCATCGAAGCGAGTCGCCAAGCCGGTGTCGAAAACGTCGCCAAAGCCTGTGCCCGCGCAGGAAGCCAAGCAGGTATCGAAACGAGTCACCAAACCGGCGTCAAAGGCGTCGCCGAAGCCAGTGCCTGTGCGGGAAGCCAAGCCGACGTCGAAACCGGCAACGAAATCCCCGACGAAGCGCAAGCAAACATAGTGCGGGTCGCGCGAAGCGAAAGCCGCGCGATTTTTCCGTTTTGTCGGCCCGGCCGTCGCCCGGCGATGCACTCGACGTGTGCCGGCCAGCGCAAGGGCGACCGGGGCGCACAGTCACGAATCCGTCAAGCTCGTGCCGCACCGCACATCCCCCATGCTTCACAACTGCGGCCTCGGCGTTTATGATCGGCGCGGGTTGCACCCGTGCCTGGCGCGACCCGAGCCGGCCTCGCCGCCGGCCCCGCGAACGGCGCATCGTACGTCGCGCGGGATGCTTCCCCACTCATCATTCCAGACGGAGACAGCCGATGCTCGTCCTGATTCTCGGTTTAGCGATCTTCCTTGGCGTGCACTCGATCCGGATCGTCGCGGACGGCTGGCGGTCAGCGATGATCGAGCGGATCGGCGAGAAAGGCTGGAAGGGCCCCTATGCGATCGCGTCGATCGTCGGCTTCGTGCTGATCATCTGGGGTTACGGCATCGCGCGCCAGGGCGCGACGCTGCTGTGGGTGTCGCCCGTCGGTGTGCGCCACCTCACCGGCATGTTGACCGCCATCGCATTCGTGCTGATCGCCGCGTCCTACGTGCCCGGCAACCGCATCAAGACGCTCGTCGGCCATCCGATGGTGGCCGGCGTGGCGGTGTGGGCCATCGCGCACCTGCTCGCGAACGGCACGCTGCACGCAGTCGTGCTGTTCGGCGCGTTCTTCGTGTGGGCGCTCGTCGATTTCGTCGTGTGGCGTGCGCGTGACCGCCGCGATGGCGTGCGATATCCGGCGGGCAGGCTGTCGGGCGACGTCGTGGCGATCGTGGCCGGGCTCGTCGTGTGGGCCGTCTTCGCGCTGTTCCTGCACGGCTGGCTGATCGGCGTGCGGCCGTTCGGCTGAGCAGCCGGGAAGTTGGGCGCCTGAGAAGTTGAGCGACCGAGCGGCGGCCGACCGGCGCGCCGCTCGCCCGCCCGGGGCAACGGTTAGCGCGCCTTCGCGCCGGCCGTATCGCCGAGTTGCGCCGGCTTGCGGCGCACGAAATACGCCGCGACGATCGCGAGCGCCGTCAATACCGTGAACCAGAACTGGAAGCGCGAATCCGGGTTGAACGCCTGCGAGCCGAGCACGGCGACCAGCGCCAGCAGTGCGATCCAGTTCGACACCGGATAAAACCACGCGCGGAACGCCTGCGGATCGCGCGGTGCGTGCTTCTCCTGCCGGCGCATCGCGAAGTGCGCGACGATGATGAAGATCCACACGATCATCACGAACGCGCCGCTGCTCTTCGCGAGCATCAGGAACAGGTCGCCGCCGCTCACGAAGTGAATGCCGAGGATCGATACGCAGATCGCCAGGCACAGCACGAGCGCGTTCATCGGCACGCCTTTCGCGTTGGTCCGGCCGAACATCGCGGGCGCGTGGCCGCGCTGGCTGAGCGAGAACAGCATGCGCGAGTTCGAGAACAGGAACGAGTTCATCACCGACATGAACGACACGAACAGCACGAGCTTCATCGCGACGGCCGCGCTCGTGAAGCCCGCCATGTTGAACAGCGACACGTACGGCGATTTCAGGTTGGCCTTGTCGGTCCACGGCATGCACAGGATCAGGATCGACACCGAGCCGACGTAGAACACCATCACGCGCACGATCACGCTCTTGATCGCGCGGATCACGTTCTTGCTCGGGTTCTCGGATTCACCGGCCGCAACGGCGGCGATTTCGCTGCCGCCGAGCGAGAAGATCACGACCATCACGCCGGCGAGCACGGGCGAAATGCCGTTCGGCATGAAGCCGCCGTGATCCGTCAGGTTGATGAGCCCCGGCGCGGGAATGCGCGGCTGGAAGCCGAGCAGGATCGATGCGCCGAGCGCCATGAAGATGATGATCGTCGTCACCTTCGCGAACGACAGCCAGTATTCGGCTTCACCAAACGAGCGCACCGAGTACGCGTTGCTCGCGATCAGCGTGACGAGCATGAACAGCGCGCCGCCCCACACGGGCAGCCACGGCAGGAAATCGTGGAGGATCGCGCCGAGCAGGATCGCCTCGACGGTGATCGTCATCATCGACTTGAACCAGTACAGCCAGCCGACCGCGAAGCCGGCCCATTCGCCGAGATAGCTGCTCGCGTAGGTGGAGAACGATCCGCTGTCGGGATTGCGGGAGGCCATTTCGCCGAGCATGAACATGACCAGCGTGACGATCACGCCGCCGATCAGGTACGACAGGATCGCCGCGGGGCCGGCGGTCGCGATGATGGCGCCGGAGCCGACGAACAGGCCCGCGCCGATCACGCCGCCAAGCGCGATCATCGTGATGTGCCGTTGCTTGAGGCTTTGCCTCAACGAGTTGTCCTGCATCTCCTACCTCTAGTTATTGTTGGCCCGTTGGCCGGGAACGCATCGGGCAGCGCGGCGGCAAGCGTTCTGCCGCCGCAAGGGGCGCCGATGTCGAGGGAGCGTGTGTGACGCGATGTGCCGGGCCGCCGGCGGTGAATCGGAATGGCGGCCGCGAAGTGCCGGTCGGTGCCCGCGAGAGGGCGATGACGACGACAACCCCGGATTGTGGGCGGACACCGCCGTCACGGCAAACGAGATATGCGAAAGACGTCTTGCGGTTTGCTCATCAATTGCCGGCTCGTCCATGCCCGCGTCGACATGAACTACATGAAAGCGCGGCGATGGGAGCGGCGCCGGTCTCCCGATATCGTTGTTTCCACGCGGCAACGTCTCGGGTTCGACGGTCGCCGCGACGACGACAACGCTTCCATGGAGACACGAATGACGCATACCCAGGTCGTGCCGTTGACTCGGTCACGCGCACCGGTTCCGCCCCGCCATTGCACGTTCGACGTGCGCGATTGGGACATCCTGAGCCGCTACTGGCATCCGGTCGCGTTCGCGACCGAGGTGGGCGACCGTCCGCTTGCCGTGACGCTGCTCGACGAACGCATCGTGCTGTTCCGGTCCGGCGGCGCCATCGTCGCGGCACGCGACGTATGTCCGCACCGCGGCGCGCCGCTGAGCCGCGGCTGGGTGGTCGAGGATCGGCTCGTGTGCCCGTATCACGGCCTCGAATATGCGGCGGACGGCAAGTGCGTGCGCATTCCGTCGCAGCCCGACGGCCCGATTCCGGAGCGCCTGTGCCTGACGACCTATGCGGCGCAGCAGGCCTACGGGCTCGTGTGGGTGTCGCTGGGCGGCGGCGAGCTGCCGCTGCCGGATTTCCCCGCGTGGAACGCGGAAGGCTTCCAGCAGATCCTGCCGCCGTCGATCGACATCCGCGCGTCGGCCGGCCGGCAGACCGAGGGCTTCATCGACGTCGCGCACTTCGCATGGATTCATCACGAGAGCTTTGCCGACCGCCGCAATCCGGTCGTGCCGCAGTACTCGGTGGAGCGGCGCGAGAACGGCCTGCATGCGGAATACGTGAGCACGGTCAGCAACTTTCCCAAGTCGATGCAGCATCGCGCACCCGAGGGTTTTCCGTGGCGGCGCGTGTTCGAAGTCGACGTGCCGTTCTTCGCGCGCCTCACCGTGCATTTTCCGGAGGGCGGCCGGCTCGCGATCCTGAACGCGGCCAGCCCGGTTTCCGCCCGCCTGACGCGCCTGTTCGTGCCGATCGCGCGCAACTTCGATCACGACCTGCCGCTCGACGACGTGTATGAATTCAATCGCCAGGTATTCGAGGAAGATCGCGAGATCGTCGAGCAGCAGTGCCCGGAGGATTTGCCGATCGACCGTTCGCATGAAGCGCCGATCCTGGCCGATCGCTCGTCCGGTGCATACCGGCGCGCGCTCGGCGAGATCGGGCTCGGCCAGTCTTATGCGCGCTGAGCGGCGCACGGGAGCCATGATGAAGATCTGGGAATGCGTGATCTGCGGGTTTCGATATGACGAGGCCGAAGGCCTGCCGCAGCACGGGATCGCGGCCGGCACGCGCTGGGAAGACGTGCCGGACGACTGGATGTGTCCGGACTGCGCGACCGGCAAGCACGATTTCGACATGCAGGTGGTGGCGGCATGAGCACGAACGAAACGTCAGACAGCCGCGGCGATCCGGTCGTCATCGTCGGCACGGGCCTCGCGGGTTATACGGTTGCACGCGAATGGCGCAAGCTCGACGGCGACACGCCGCTCGTGATGATCAGCCGCGACGACGGCAGCTTCTATTCGAAGCCGGCGCTGTCGAACGCGCTCGCGCAACGCAAGACGCCCGAGCAGCTCGCGATGTCCGATGCGCGGACGATGGCGGAGCAGCTGCACGCAACCATCCGGACGCACTGCGCGGTGCGGCGGATTTGCGCCGACGAACACGAGATCGTGCTCGACGACGGGAGTACGCAGCGTTATCGCGCGCTCGTCCTGGCGACCGGTGCCGATGCGCGGCGCGTGCCCTGCGAAGGCGACGGCGCGGCCGACGTGCTGTCGATCAACGACCTGGCCGACTACGCGCGGTTTCGCGGCGGGCTGCGCGACTGCCGCTCGGTCGCGATGCTCGGCGCGGGGCTGATCGGTTGCGAGTTCGCGAACGACCTGGTCGCGGCGGGGCTGACCGTGACCGTGATCGACCCGCCGACGCGCCGCTGTCGCGACTGCTGCCGGCGGAGGCCGGCCGCGTGTTCGGCCATGCGCTGAGCGACGCGGGCGTGCACCTGCGGCTCGGTACGGGCGTGCGTTCGATCGCGCGTCTCGCACGCGGGTACCGGCTTGCGCTGACGGACGGCGGGCACCTCGAGGCCGACCTCGTGATATCGGCGATCGGGCTCGTGCCGAGAGTGACACTGGCGCGGGACGCGGGGCTCGACGTCGCGGACGGCATCGTGACCGACGCAGGGTGCCGCACAAGCGCACCGGACATCTTCGCGCTCGGCGACTGCGCGGCGATAGAAGGGCGGGTCCGGCCGTATGTGCTGCCGATCATGCACGCGGCGCGCGCACTCGCGCAGGGCTTGCGTGGCACGCCAACCCGCGTGGCGTTTCCGGTGATGCCGATCGTAGTCAAGACGCCGGCGATCCCCGCCGTGGTCGTCACGGCGGACGGCGGTGGCCGCTGGACCACGGAGGTCGGCGTGGGTGACGCGCCGCGTGCGACGCGCGCGCTTTGCGCGGATCCCGACTCCGGGCGCATCACGGGTTTCGCACTGCTCGATGCGGCAACGGCGGAAAAAGCCGCGCTGCTGAAGACGATGGCCGCTGACGCCACGACCTAGCCTGCGGCCCGCGTCGATCCCGACATGGCGCCTTTCCAGATGCGCCATCGACAGGCAGCTTCTTCGCTGACCGACCCCTGTCGCGGACGTGGCCCGCACGCAGCATGCGGGGCCGTCCGTTCATTGCCGCGAGCCTCGGCTCGCGGCTTTTTTGCTTTTCAATGCGGACGGCGCGCGATTTCCGGCACCAGTTTCTTCGCGACGCCGGACACGAGGCGCCGCAGCCAGACGGCGGCCGCGCTGCGATGCGTGCGGTCGTGCCAGAGCTGGTAGTAGGTCAACGCCTGCGGCTCGCACGGAATCGGTTCGATGCGCAGCGGCAGCAGGCTGCAGAAGTGCGTTGCGAGCGTGCGCGTCGTCGTGAACAACAGGTTCGAGCGCATCAGTACGTAAGGCGCCATGCCGAAATAGGGCATCGTCGTCGTGACGTTTCTCGACAGGCCGCCGCGCGCGAGTTCCCGATCGATGGTGCCGAGGCCGGTTGCGTGATGGGTCGTCACGCCGAGATGGTCGGCTTCGCGGTAGACGTCCGCGGTGAGCTGGCCGCGCCGGATCCGATGATCGTCCCGCATCACGCACACGAGATCGTCGCGGCATAGCGGCTGCAGATGCAGCTGCTGAGGTGGCGTGCTCCAGTTGCCGACCGCCAGGTCGAGCGAGCCGCTTTCGAGTGCATGTTCGTACCCGCCGTCCACGGTCATCAGGTGCTGGAATTCGATGCGCGCGCCCGGCGCCTCCTGCTTGAACGCGTCGACGATCGCGGGCAGGAAGAACACGTCGAGATAGTCGGGGGAGCCGATCCGGAAGGTGCGGTGCGTCGTGGCGGGATTGAACGTGCTGGCCGGATTCAGCACGGCGGCGATGCCGGCGAGCGCCTGGTCGAGCGGCTCGACGAGCGTCATCGCGTGACTGGTCGGCACCATCCGGCTGCCGCTTCGCACCAGCAGCGGATCGCCGGTGATCGCGCGCAGCCGGCGCAACGCGACGCTGATGGTCGGTTGCGATTGGCCGAGCAACACGGCGGTTCGCGAGACGCTCGATTCGGTGATGAGCGTGTGGAGGATCTTCAGAAGATGCGCGTCGATGACGTATCGGGACATGCGGGCTGCCGGTGGGGATATCGTGCCCCGATGTATACGTAGCGATATTTCGACCGTCAATCGAGCGGATATCCGGAGCCGCGCGAGCGGGCCTTGCGCGGCGGACTTCATAACGGATCGGATATCGCGTCTATGTCCGTGCCGTCATGGCCCCGGAATGGCAGTCGGTGCGGTGCGCGCGACGCGTTCGCGTCAGATCGGCTTGACGAACAACCCGACGGTCAGCACCGCGCCGATGCAGACGATCCCGATCCGCAGCACGCGTTCGTTCACGCGATGCAGCGCCCAGGTGCCGAGCAGCCCGCCGACGATCGCGCCGCCGCCGAGCGCGAGCGCCTTGTCCCAGTGCAGGTGCGGCGACGTCAGGAACAGCACGACGGCCGAGGCGTTCATCACGCCCGCGAGCGCGTTCTTCGTCGACATCGCGTGGCGCGGCGACAGGCCGGCCATCGTCAGCACGGCCATCATCAGGAAGCCGAGCCCGCCGCCGAAGTAGCCGCCGTAGATCGCGATCATGAACTGCGAGAGCGCGGCGGGGACGGTGCCGAGGTGGGCCGTGCCTTCACTCGGCTTGCGGAAAAAGCTGCCCCACGCGAACACGATCGTCGCGAACAGCACGAGCCACGGCACGAGGCGCGAGAAGATCGACGAAGGGGTTTTCAGCAACAGCAGCCCGCCGAGCGCACCGCCGACCACGCTGATGAAGAACATCGCGCGAAACGACAGCTTGCCGACGCCGCGCACCATGTTGCGGCTCGCCCAGCCGGTCGTGACCTGCGCGGGAAACAGCGCGACCGTCGACGTGATGTTCGCCGCGAGCGGCGACATGCCCGACACGATCAGCGCGGGCAGCGTGACGAACGAGCCGCCGCCGGCGAGGGTGTTCTGCAGTCCGGCCCAGAGGCCGGCGAGGATGACGAGAGCGAGCATCGGAGCGGGAGCGGAAGGTGACGGGTTTGCCTGCCGGAGGCGGGCAGGCGCGGCGAACGCCCGATGGTAATGCAGGACGGGCGGCGGCGTGAACTGGTGCGATTGCGGTGTCGTTGCGGGCCTTCCCGGCCGGCGCAGGCGATGGTGCCGGACCGCCCGCGACCAAGGTCGATGACGGCCCGGGCAACCGGACGGGCGGTCTTACGACGTCGCGCGGCCAATGTCGGATTGTCGAACGATGCGCGCGAAATAGACTGGTTGATGAGCGGCGGGAAAGAACCGGCAGGGTTGGGGGTCAGCCGGCGTCCGGTGCGCTCGGGAACGCAGTTCCTGTTGACGGGTTCGATTCCGGCCACGCGGTGCCGGCGCGTCGGAATCGGACCGCCTTTCCTCGGGGGACACGCATGGGCGCCGGCGGGCGAACAGGCGACCGGGTGTCGATCGCGGCCACGCGACGGCGCTTCGTTGCCGTTGCTCCGCCGTATCGGCGGAGCAAATGAATGTCGCAGTCGGGATGGTACGCCGCGTGTGCCACGCGCCGAACCATCGCCGTTGCTCGAACGCCTCGCGACCGTCAGCCGTTGGCCGGTCGTCGCGGGCGAACGGGCGTGAGAGAACAACCATGAGAAAGTCGTTTCGCGAGATCGGCTCGGGTACGGCCGTCTGCCTGATCTGCACCGCATGTTTCGCCGCATCGCCGGCGGCCGCCTACACGCCGGGCGGCACGCGACACGCGTACCCGTCGCGCAGCGCGCCGGCGCTTCCGACCGTGACCGTCCAGCCGACGGCGAACGGCGGCGACCAGGCCGACGCGTTGCAGGCCGCGTTCGATGCATTGCAGCCGGGCCAGCGCCTCGTGCTCGCGCCGGGACGCTACGCCGTCGGCCGGTCGCTGACGGTGTCCAAGGCGAACGTCGTGATCTCGGGATATGGCGCAACGCTGGTCGCGACCAACCCGGCCGATCAGACCATCGTGATGAGCGGCAGCGGGTCGACGCTCGTCGGCGTCACGCTGGTCGGCACGGGCACGACGCGGCTGACGACGCCCGCATCGACGAAGGTCGAGGTGACGGGCACCGGCGTCCAGGTGCTCGGCGTGACGATCCAGGGTGGCGCCAGCGCCGGGATCTTCATATACGGCGGCAGCAACGTGGCGATCGTGGGCAACACCGTGCAGGCGACGCTGGCCGACGGCATCCATACCACCCACGGCTCGACCAACGTGCTGGTGCGCGGCAACACGGTGAAGGACACCGGCGACGACCTGATCGCCGTCGTCAGCTATCAGGCCGACGGCAGCCTCAGCGCCAACGTGCTGATCGACGGGAATACGGTGTCGGGCAACTACTGGGGGCGCGGCATCTCCGTGGTCGGCGGGCGGACCGTGACGATTTCGAACAACTCCGTCAACGGTGTGCAGAAGGCGGCCGGCATCCTGGTCGCGCAGGAGGATAGCTGGAAGACCTACGGCGTGTCGGACGTGCTGATCGAGAACAACGTCGTCGGCGCGATCCAGGACGGCACGAACGCGAACAACGGCCTGCAGCCGACCCAGCAGGCTGCGATCGAGCTCGATACCTGGTCGGGGACGGTGTCGTACGTCGTCGTGAAGGGCAACCGCGTATCGGGCTCGGGCTATGCCGGCTTCCGGGCGTTGGGGAACGTCTGCTATTTCGCGGTGGTCGACACGGCGCTCGCGTCGATCGCCGGCATGCCGGTGTGGCTGCAGACGAACAACTGCCCGGCCGCCGATATCGTCGCGTACGGTAATTCGCTGGGTGGCGTGGCGCTGGCGCCGCCGATCGGCGCTTCGCCGTCCGGGACGATTCCGGCCGGCGGCGCGGTGATGTCGGGGATGCCGGCGGTGCGCACGAGCCTGATGCAGGCGACTGGCGCGCCCGCGGCGGGGCGGAACTGACGATGTTCGCGACGCGCTGCCGGCCGTGCAGTCGAACGGGGCGCCGCGCTATGCGTTCGGGGGCGCGGTTGCCCCCGGCGCCGTGGCGTCGTCCTCAGCCTCCCCGGTGTCCGGATAGACGATCGTGCCGTCGGGCCGGATTACCGCGCCGGCCGTCAGGTGCGCGGGTTCCACGCGGTGGCGGCCCATGATGTGAAGCACCGTTTCGCCGCGCGCGATCAGGTAGTCGGACACGATGCGCCGGTGGCAGCGCCACCACACCGCTTCCGAACACATGATCGCGCAGCGCTGCTCGTGCCCCTGTGCGATCAACCGGTCGAGACCGTCGCGAAACTCGGGTGACAGCGCGTAATCGGCATAGCGGTGAAAGCTCTGGTTGGTCCAGAAGTCGTTGACGTCGTCGGGCACGCCGCGCGACCTGCCGCGCAGCCCGCCGAGTGCGGCGATGTGTTCGTACGCGATGTCGGCGGCGGCCAGCGCGCCCGGCAGCGTCGCTTCGTTGAACTGGGGGTTGGTGCGCGAGCGCGTCATCTTGCGGATATCCGCGAGCAGTACGATATCGACTGCGTCGAGCATCCCGACGAATTCGTCGAGCGTGCGGTTCGAGTGGCCGATCGTGTAGAACGGGAGCGTCATGCGTCGTCCTTGCCGACGATGCGCTCGAGCACGCGGCCGCGATGCGCGGCGATGTGGTCGGTGCGGTCGCTCTTGATCTCGTACTGCGGATCGTCGGGCGACGCGCGATGGCGGTGGCCCTTGTAGTCGAAGTCCGCGGTGTGGACCGCGATGATCGTGCCGGTCACGTAGCCGGCTTCGGAATTCCACCGGACGTGGTCGCCCAGGTTGAATGGCGTCGTCATGCAGGTGACCCTCCTTGCGCGGGTGCGGTGTGCGGCGATCCTTGCGGCGAGTGTCGTCGTGCCGGGAGGCATGGCGTGTCCATTATCGGCCGCGGCCGTTGGCGGAAAAAGACACAGTCCGCTGAAACTCGTGCACCGGCCAGGACACTGCCCGATTTAACCCTTCATTACGATGGGCTTTCCGAAAAAGTGCTAGATTCGCCCATCGATATCTCGCAACGCGGAGAGGGCAGACAGATGCTGAAGAAATGGGCGGGGATGGCCGTGGTGGCCGGTGCGGTGGCGGTGGCGTCGCTGCCGGCCGA
>NZ_JAAGPB010000019.1:0-49567 GCF_017104585.1 Burkholderia sp. Ac-20392 | reverse complement strand
CCGAACTGTTCGTCGAGCTGAGCCCCGTCGACAACGAACCAATCGAGCTGGTGGCTGACGACAGACCCGTCGACGTCGAAGTCGACAACGAAGTAATCGAGCTGTTAGCCGACGACAGGCCCGTCGAGGTCGAGGTAGACAGCGAAGTCACCGAACTATTCGTCGAGCTGAGCCCCGTCGACAACGAACCAATCGAGCTGGTGGCTGACGACAGCCCCGTCGACGTGGAAGTCGACAGCGAAGTGATCGAGCTGTTGGCCGACGACAAGCCCGTCGAAGTCGAGGTCGACAGCGAAGTGATCGAGCTATTCGCCGAAGACAGGCCGGTCGATGTCGAGGTAGACAGCGAAGTCACCGAACTGTTCGTCGAGCTGAGCCCCGTCGACAACGACCCAATCGAACTGGTGGCTGACGACAGACCCGTCGACGTCGAAGTCGACAACGATGTGATCGAGCTGTTCGCCGACGACAAGCCCGTCGAAGTCGAGGTCGACAACGACGTCACCGAACTATTCGTCGAGCTTAGCCCCGTCGACAACGAACCAATTGAACTGGTGGCTGACGACAGCCCTGTCGACGTGGAAGTCGACAACGAAGTAATCGAGCTATTCGCCGAAGACAAGCCCGTCGACGTCGAGGTCGACAACGACGTCACCGAACTATTCGTCGAGCTAAGCCCTGTCGACAACGAACCAATTGAGCTGGTGGCTGACGACAGCCCCGTCGACGCGGAGGTCGACAACGACGTGATCGAGCTGTTCGCCGAAGACAATCCCGTCGACGTCGAAGTCGACAACGATGTGATCGCGCTGTTCGCCGACGACAAGCCCGTCGAAGTCGAGGTCGACAGCGACGTTACCGAACTGTTCGTCGAGCTGAGCCCCGTCGACAACGAACCAATTGAACTGGTGGCTGACGACAGCCCTGTCGACGTGGAAGTCGACAGCGACGTAATCGAGCTATTCGCCGACGACAAGCCCGTCGACGTCGAGGTCGACAACGACGTTACCGAACTGTTCGTCGAGCTGAGCCCCGTTGACAACGAACCAATCGAACTGGTGGCCGACGACAGCCCCGTCGACGTGGAGGTTGACAACGAAGTAATCGAGCTGTTCGCCGACGACAGGCCCGTCGAGGTCGAGGTCGACAACGATGTGATCGAGCTGTTCGCCGACGACAAGCCCGTCGAAGTCGAGGTCGACAGCGACGTTACCGAACTGTTCGTCGAGCTGAGCCCCGTCGACAACGAACCAATTGAGCTGGTGGCTGACGACAACCCTGTCGACGTGGAGGTCGACAGCGACGTGATCGAGCTGTTCGCCGACGAGAGACCCGTCGACGTCGAAGTCGACAACGATGTGATCGAACTGTTCGCCGACGACAGGCCCGTCGATGTCGAGGTAGACAGCGAAGTCACCGAACTGTTCGTCGAGCTGAGCCCCGTCGACAACGAACCAATCGAGCTGGTGGCTGACGACAGACCCGTCGACGTCGAAGTCGACAACGAAGTAATCGAGCTGTTAGCCGACGACAGGCCCGTCGAGGTCGAGGTAGACAGCGAAGTCACCGAACTATTCGTCGAGCTGAGCCCCGTCGACAACGAACCAATCGAGCTGGTGGCTGACGACAGACCCGTCGACGTCGAAGTCGACAACGAAGTAATCGAGCTGTTGGCCGACGATAAGCCCGTCGAAGTCGAGGTCGACAGCGAAGTGACCGAACTATTCGTCGAGCTAAGCCCCGTCGACAACGAACCAATTGAGCTGGTGGCTGACGACAGCCCTGTCGACGTAGACGTCGACAGCGACGTAATCGAGCTGCTCGCCGAAGACAATCCCGTCGACGCCGACGTCGACAGGCTCGCAAGCTGGCTGCCATTCACCGCATCCGTGCTCGCCGCGGACACCGTACCAGGAGCGAGATTGGTGATTTTCTGGTTGTTGAGGCTCGCGCCGCCGTTCAATGACGCCAGGCCCGACACCTGGACGGCCCCGACGATGTTGGTGCCGTTCGTCCCACCGTTGATGTACGCGCCATTCGACAGCACATAGAAACCATATGCATTTGCAGTTGATCCGCCTGCCGTCGTCGTCCCGCCCGTCGACGTCGGCAACCCGCCGATCGCGCCCGTGCCGTTCGTTCCACCCACGATCAGGCTGCCGCTGTTCACCATGACAGCGGTCTGGCTGGCTGTGTTGCACGCGGAACTCCCGCCTGTCTGCCCGACCAGGCCTCCATCGTTAATTCGATAACACCCGGTGTCACCGTTATCGTTAACGATGAACTGTTGGGCATAGGCAGGAACAACGAAGCACGGAAAAAGAATAACGGATATACCTATTATTCTCAGCGCGTCTGATTCATATAATTTCCCAGACTTCTCAATTCCGTCATTCCGTATCGACACTCCCCCGCGAGACTTTTTTCCGCGAGATTTAACGATCTCTGCAACTGCGACCCACGTTCCGAGCGCTTCGCTCCAGATGCTCCGATAGCTGCGATTCACTGCGATTCCCCCGAGAATAAATCGCCAAACCCATGGCGGGCACGGTATTCGATTGCCTCTTCAAAATCGATTCGCAGGCCGTATTGAATCCGTCGTTGGCCTCGTGGAATTTCACAGAATTAATACACATAATTTGAAATTTTTTGTTGTCGTTTTCTTATTTTTTACAATGATTGACAATTACCGTGCCTTTATCGGGATGTTGCGTCATCGATGTAAACATGTGAACCGCGAATTCATCTGATGAAATGAAAAAATTACGCAGGATTCCGATTTATCACCCTGCCCCGGATTGCTCGCGCGCGACTTCGCTTGAATCAGCGCGACGATAAATCACAGGCAAACGTTTGCTTTTCGAATGGCAAGTCGCCAGAGAAGTGAAAATGGAGAAATCAATCGAGGGCGACGATTGCCGGCGCCCCTCACGACATCACAGCAACGGCAACGCGTTCCGGATATGCTCGGCGAACGCCGCCGTCAGATGCGACGGCCGCTTGCGATCGAACTTCAGCGTAATGCCCACGGCCGGCAACGGCGGCAGTCGCGGATCGCCGGTGACGATCGCCAGGTCGGCCGGCACCGCCGTCTGCGTCATCACCGCGAACGCCTGCCCCGAACGCACCAGCGCGATCAGCCCCGCGAGGCTGCTGCTCGCATACGCGACGCGATATTTGCGGCCCGCGCGATCCAGCGCGTCGCAGGCCGCGAGGTGATCGAGCGTGTCGCGATCGGACAGCGCGAGCGGCAACGGATCGAAATGCGCGGGTTCGAGCCCCGGATAACCGATCCACACCAGTTGCTCGCGGCGAATGATGTCGTCGTTCGCGCCGTCGTCCGGCAATGAAATCATCGCCAGATCGACCGCGCGCTTCTCCAGTTGCTCGATGAGCCGCGGCGTCGGCCCGCAGACGACTTCGACGATCGCCTGTGGATGCTGGCTCGAAAACTGCCGCAGCAGCGACGGCAGCCAGACCTCCGCGTAATCGTCCGGGCAGCCGAAGCGGATCGTCCCCGACAACCCCGTGCCGCACAGGTCGGCCATCGCCTCGTCATGCAGCCGCAGGATGCGCTGCGCATGCACGAGCAGCCGCTCGCCCGGGTGGGTCAGCACCACGCCGCGCCCGGTGCGCTGGAACAGCGGCTGGTCGACGACCTCCTCGAGCCGCTTCATCTGCTGGCTGAGCGCGGACTGGGTCCGGCCGACGCGCGCGGCCGCGCGGCTGAGCGCGCGCACCTCCGCGATCACGACGAACGAGCGCAGCAGGTCGATTTCGAGCGAAAGCGCCAAGGTATTAGCTCCTTTTCTACCTTGCATAAGAACTATTCGTTTCCATCAAACCAGACGCGCGCCTAGACTGCAAGCGACCCTTGGCACTTTGCCCCTTGCCTCTTGTCTGGAGACGCCCGATGTCCCTGAACGACGACCCGACCTTCTGGCGCAACGCCAGGCAGCACCTGGTCCGCTACGGCGGCACGTTCGAGCCGCTGATCATCGAGCGCGCGAAAGGCAGCTTCGTGTACGACGCGGACGGCCGCGCAATCCTCGATTTCACGTCGGGCCAGATGAGCGCGGTGCTCGGCCACAGCCATCCGGAGATCGTGTCCGTGATCGGCGAATACGCGGGCAAGCTCGACCATCTGTTCAGCGGGATGCTGTCGCGGCCGGTCGTCGACCTCGCGACGCGCCTCGCCGACGTCACGCCCGCCGGGCTCGATCGCGCGCTGTTGCTCAGCACCGGTGCGGAATCGAACGAAGCGGCGATCCGGATGGCGAAGCTCGTCACCGGCAAGTACGAGATCGTCGGCTTCGCGCAGTCGTGGCACGGAATGACGGGCGCGGCCGCGTCGGCCACGTACAGCGCCGGGCGCAAGGGCGTCGGCCCGGCGGCCGTCGGCTCGTTCGCGATTCCGGCGCCGTTCACGTACCGGCCGCGCTTCGAGCTCAACGGCACCTACGACTATCTGGCCGAACTCGACTACGCGTTCGACCTGATCGATCGCCAGTCGAGCGGCAACCTCGCGGCCTTCATCGCGGAGCCGATCCTCAGCTCGGGCGGGATCATCGAGTTGCCGGAAGGCTATATGGCGGCGCTCAAGCGCAAGTGCGAAGAACGCGGGATGCTGCTGATCCTCGACGAGGCGCAAACGGGCGTCGGGCGCACCGGCACGATGTTCGCGTGCCAGCGCGACGGCGTGACGCCCGACATCCTGACGCTGTCGAAGACGCTCGGCGCCGGGCTGCCGCTCGCGGCGATCGTGACGTCCGCGGCCATCGAGGAACGCGCGCACGAACTCGGCTACCTGTTCTACACGACGCACGTGTCGGACCCGCTGCCCGCGGCCGTCGGCCTGCGCGTGCTGGACGTCGTGCAGCGCGACGGGCTCGTCGCACGGGCGAACGTGATGGGCGACCGGCTCCGGCGCGGCCTGCTCGACCTGATGGAACGCTTCGACTGCATCGGCGACGTGCGCGGACGCGGGCTGCTGCTCGGCGTCGAAATCGTCAAGGATCGCCGCACGAAGGAACCGGCGGACGGGCTCGGCGCGAAGATCACGCGCGAATGCATGAACCTCGGGCTCAGCATGAACATCGTGCAGTTGCCCGGCATGGGCGGCGTGTTCCGGATCGCGCCGCCGCTGACCGTCAGTGAAGCGGAGATCGATCTCGGGTTGTCGTTGCTCGAGCAGGCGATCCGGCGCGCACTGTAACGGAGCACCAGGCGCAACGCCGGGCGCCCCGAAACCTAGTCGAGCCGCCCGGCCCGAAACACGCTGCGCAATTCGTCGTGATTGTGTACGTTGAGCCGGCGATAGATCTTGCGAACATGATCGACGACCGTGCTGTCGCGCAGCGCGAAGTCGCGCGCAATCTCGCTGTGCGAGCGGCCCAGCACGAGCTGCACACAGAGTTCGCGTTGCCGCTCGGTCAGGCCGAACGCGAAACCAAGGCGTTCGACCGTCAGCCTGAGCGGCGGAAAGTGTTCGATGTAGATCACGATCGCGGCATCGCGCTGCAGCGCGGCCACGTCGGTACATCGATAGGCCTTGAAGCGGAAACGCCCCGCCTGGTTGCGATGCTCGAGCGTCGCGGGTGGCGCCGGGTAGCCGAGCCAGATCCGGTTGAGGTTCGACCGCAGCGGCGCGAGCCAGTCCGGCAAGCGTTCGTGATGGTAGAACGCGAGCGGCTCGCCGGTCGCGAGCGACAGCATCCGAATGCTGTCCGCGTTGTGCAGCAGGAGCCGGCCATCGTCGTCGACCACCATGATCGCGGACTCGCTGCATTCCGATTCGTGCAGCGTGGGCTGCACGGGCCGCGACAGTGCATGGGCCAGATGCCGCGCCACGGGTTCGATGTCGCGATGGTTCTTTTCCGAGAACGGACGGCAACCCGGTGCACGCGACAGCAGCAGACTGCCCCAGCCGCGCGTGCCGTCCGTCGCGGTCAGCTCGAGACAGTGGCGCATCGACACCGGCCGCCACAGGTCGGCATACATGTCGCTCGACAGCAATGCACGGTCGTAGTGCGCGCTGTTGTCGAAACCGCGCCCGCGGCGCATCGCATCGGAAAACGTGATGCCCAGCACCTCCTGCCGCGACGTGTTGTGGATGTTCGCGAAATACGTCGGCAACAGCGTATAGACCACCTCGTTTTCGCTGCACACGTCCGACACGGCGTAGTGTTCGTCGGCATAGAAGAACATGCCCCAATCGGCGCCGACGATATGCCGGGTCGCCTCAATCACATGAGGAATGACGAGATGCGGCTCGACGGCAAGCGAACAGAGCCGACGAATATGACTCGCAAGCGCGACGTGTTTGTCAGACATGACTGCGCTCCTCGAACATGCACCGGATTCGCTCGCGGGCCGCGGTGAGAAGCTCGACTTCATACGTTCCGCGATGTCTGTCCAGTGTAGGCATTCCACATGACAACGACGGCAATTGCCCCCTTTCAAGAGGGCGTTAAACCGGCATGCGGGTTCTATCATTTCGCCATTCCGGCTGCATTCGCGTGCCGAACCCACTCCTGCGTTCGGCATCGGGCATTTGTCCGGCGCGATGCCATGGCGGCGGAATGATCCGATTCACGATGCGCGAATCAAACGCGCACAGGACGACTCGACACGCGCGACAGAACCATCGCGCGAATCTGCGCAGGCCGGTGCGTCGGTCGCCGTAAAACCTTGGGGAATTGCCGGGGGAGGACCGACGTGACGCGTGCGGGCAACCGCACGCATGCGGAACGTCGACGTACGCGGACGATACGGAATCCGCGTCGTGGTTGTTGCATTGCTTTTTCATGTGAGGTGTCACGATGAAGAGCATGGTCAAGGCGGCACTGGCCGTCATTTGTGTGTTGGGTGCGTCAGGGCTCGCCCGGGCACAGGACGATGGCGCCGCGTCAACGTCGAGCAAGCCGTCCGACTCGGCGATCAGCGCGACGTCGATGGGCAGCATGCCCAGCGCCGGGTCGCAGGCGGGTGGGCCGACCGGGCTCACGCGCGCGCGAGTCAAGGAGGAATACCTGCGCATGCAGAAGTCGGGGGATCTTCAGCGTCTCAACCAGTTGTACGAAGGCGGTCAGTAGCGGCACATGTCCGGCTCGGCATGGTCGCTCGTGTATCGGGTGGGGGTAGCTGGCGCGACCATGCATGGCCGACGGATGGACCGGCAGCGAGCAGAAGCGCGCCCGGCGTTCTTTCATGCCGAGCGCGACCCGTTGAAACACACGGACGGCATCCGTCCGTGATGCATGCACATACGTGCATACCACCGCGCCGCCGGCCCGTTGCAAGCCGGTGGCATCCCGCCTCACTCGCGCAAACAAACCTGCCTGATCCGGTCGTCGGCCAGCCCGTTCGCGCTCATGCTGGCGAGCCTCAACCCGCTTCGGCCGCCCACGCGATGGCATCGGCGCCCGCCGGAATGCGCATCGGGCACGAGGGATCGGTCGCCGCACGCCACACGGCTTCGGCAACGTCCTGCGCATGGGTGATCGGTGCGGACTCGTCGACCAGGCGTGCAAAGGTCGCCGCGACGAATTCCGCATAAGCCTCGTGCTCGAAGCCGTGCATGTGCGCACGCGCGTTGTCGGCGAAACGCGTGTCGGGCGCACGGCCCGGCAGCACGAGACGCGCACGCACGCCGAACGGTTCGAGTTCGAGCGCCACCGATTCGGTGTACGCATTGACCGCCGCCTTGCTGGCGCGATAGGCGGCAAGCAGCGGCAGCACCTTCAACGTGACGCTCGACGTGACGTTCACGACCACACCGGCGCCGCGCCGGCGCAACTGCGGCAGCACCGCTTCCGTCACCGCGATCGTGCCGATCGTGTTGGTCTCGAACAGCGCGCGCACGGTGTCGATCGGCATCAGTTCGGCCGGTGCGGCCGCGCCGAAACCCGCATTGTTGACGAGTACGTCGATCGGGCCGGCGGCGTCGATCGCCGAGCGGATGCTGTCGGGGTTCGTGACATCGAGCGCCAGCACGCGCAGGTGCGCCGACGGCGGCAGCACGTCTTCGCGCGGCGTACGCATCGTCGCGACGACCTGCCAGTCGCGGGCCAGGAAATAGCGGGCAATCTCGAGGCCGAAGCCGGAGGAACAGCCGGTGATCAATACGGTCTTCATGCGAACTCACTCCTGTGACGTGTTGAGCATGTGTTCGTACGATAGATGGCCGGATCCGTATTCGCTACAATCGAAAATCCGATTTTCATTTGCGAGAGTCCGGCGATGATCGACCCGTTGACCGAAGTCGTGACGCTGCTGCAACCGGGCGCGCGGCACGCCAAATACATCCGCGGCGCGAGCCCGTGGTCGATCAGCCGCACGGTCGCGGGCGAGCCGTTCTATTGCGCGATCCTCGACGGCGGGTGCCGGATCGCGATCGACGGGCATGCGCCGATCGAGCTGCTGCCCGGCGATTTCATGCTGATTCCGGCGGTGTACGGCGTCGCGATGTCCAGCCTCGAACCGCCACCGCCCGGGGTCGAAACCGCCCCGCCGGTCGAAATCGACCCCGGCGAATTCCGGATCGGCGATCCCGCCAACCTGGTCGACACGCGGATGATGGCCGGCAACTGCACCTTCGGTTCGTCGGACGCATCGCTGCTGATTTCGCTCTTGCCCCGATTCGTGCACGTACGCGGCGAACCGCGACTGACCACGCTCGTGCAACTCGTGCGCGACGAATCGCGGGCCCAGCGCCCCGCGCGCGACATCGTGCTGGCGCACCTGCTGGAAGTGCTGCTGATCGAGGCGCTGCGCTTCACGTCCGGCACGAACGCGTCGCCCGGCCTCGTGCGCGGGCTCGCCGACAGCCGGCTGGCCGCCGCGATCCGCTGCATGCACGAACGCCCCGCGCATCCGTGGACGATCGTCGAGCTGGCGAAAGAGGCCGCGCTGTCGCGCTCGACCTTTTTCGAACGCTTCAGCCGCGCAGTCGGCCTCGCGCCGATGGAATACCTGTTGACGTGGCGCATGGCGCTCGCGAAGGATCTGCTCCGCCGCAACGAGGGCCGCATCGCCGAGATCGCAGGGCGCGTGGGCTACAGTTCCGCGAGCACTTTCAGCGTCGCGTTCACGCGCCACGTCGGCCGGCCGCCCGCGCAATATGCACGCGACGAACAGGCGGCGACGAACGAAACATGATGCGCATCCGCACGCCCTGCCCCGCGACCTGCGCCCCCTGTTTCCGGATTCCCGGATCGATCGACATGCGTCGGCGCCCGAGCCCGCTGCGGGAGACGAACAGGCAGGGCGCGTCGCTCAGGTCCCCGTCGACGTATATTTGCGCACGCCGAACCGCCACGCGACGAAGCACGCGCCCAGGAACACGAACGCGACCGCCGGCGCGAGCGGCAGGAACCAGCTCGGCGCGCCGAGCGGGTCGGGCTTGCCGAGGATCGCCAGCACCGGGAAATACGCGATGCACGCGATCGGCACGACGAACGTCAGGAAATGGCGGAGCCAGCCCGCATAGAGGCTGATCGGAAACTGCGCGGCCTGCACGCCGCCATACGTGACGACATTGACGATTTCCAGGCTTTCGACGGTCCAGAACGCGAGCGTTGCCTGCAGCACCATCAGCCCGAAGAACAGCGCGACGCCGCCGGCGATCGTCCACACGGCCAGCGCGATCGACGTGGCGTTCCAGTCGAAATCGAGCGCGCGCGTCGCGACGACCAGCACGACGACGCCCTGCAGCAACCGCCCGATCACGCGCAACCGGAAGTCATGGCCGATCAGTTGCAGCGTGGCCGTGCGCGGGCGCAGCAGCAGGCGGTCGAAATCGCCGGTCCGGATGAAATCGCTGCCGAACACGTCGAACCCGCGGCTGATGAAATCGGCGATCGCGAAGCTGACGCTGACCATCCCGAAGAACATGCAGATGTCGCCGAAACGCCAGCCCTGCACGTTGCCGAAGCGGTCGAACAGCGCCCAGATGCCGGCCAGTTCGATGATGGTCGTCAGGAACGTGCCCGCGCAAAGCATCAGGCTCGACGCCGGATACTGGAGCTGGGCGCGGATCGAGGTCGCGAAGTAGCGGGACAGCAGGCGAGCGGCATTCATCGGCTCAGCCTCCCTGCACGTGAAGCCGCGACATCACGCGGTGCAGCGCGATGCGCCCCAGCGTGACGAAGGCGGCGATCCAGAACGCCTGCAGCGCGAGCCCGGCCCAGGCGGCGCCCCCGCTCAGCGTGCCGATATAGATCCGCGACGGGATGTCGAGCATCCCCGCGAACGGCTGGGCGATCAGCAGCGGCTGCAGCCAGTCCGGAAACAGGCCGAGCGGAATCAGGTTGCCCGAGAACAGGATCACGAACGCGGGCGCGAGCGTGTTGATCCCGCGATCGGTCAGCGTCGCGGCGATGCACAGGTTGAGCAGCATCACGAAGGCGGCGGCGAGCCCGATCATCAGCAACACGGACACGACGAACAGCACGGCCCGCGCGGCATCCGCCGGCGGCTGCCAGGCCCATTCGCCGAAACCGGCAAGCGGCAGCGCGATCGCCGCCGCGACGAACATCAGCACGACGCGCGGCAACGCCCGCGCGCTCATCCACGCCATCGCCCGCACGTACCACCACGTGTAGGTATCGACCGGGCGCAGCCGGTCATAGCTGACCGCGCCGGTTCGCACCGCCGCCGCGACGTCGGGGTCGCCGGCCCACGGCAGCAGCGCGAACATCGCCTGCGCGATCCATGTGTAGGTCGTCACCTGTTCGAGCGTCATCGACGCGTGCGCGTGCGCGTGCGTGGCGTGACGATAGAACGCCGCGTAGATCATCACCTTGAGCGCCCCCCACCAGCATTGCGTGGTGAAGCCCGCGAGGGCGGCCGCGCGATACTGGAGCAGGGTCTTGAAGCGTGCCGAAAAGGCCGCGGCGTACGGGCGCAGGGCGTCCATCGGCTTACGCTTCCGTCGCGCCGTGCAGGCGATAGAAGCGCGCGATGACCTCCTCGATCGCCGGCTGCTCGACACGGATATCCTCGACCGCATGCTCGGCCGCGATGCGCGCGACGAGCGCGGGTGCACCGATGACGCCCGGATCGAACGCGAGCTCGACCGTGCGCCCCTCGCGTCGCAGCAACTGCGTTCCGGCGATGTCGAGTGCCGGTGCTTCGTTGGCGAAATCGACCAGGATGCGGCGGTCGGACAGCACGCCGGCGCGCAACGCGTCGAACGGCTGGTCGGCCAGCACGCGGCCGTGCCCGATCACGATCACGCGCTCCGCGAGCGCCTCGATATCGTGCATGTCGTGCGTCGTCAGCAACACGGTCACACCACGCTCGCGATTCAGCGTCTTGACGAACTCGCGCACCGCGAGCTTCGACGGCGCATCGAGGCCGATGGTCGGTTCGTCGAGAAACAGGATCGGCGGCTCATGAAGCAGCGCCGCGGCAATTTCGGCACGCATCCGTTGCCCGAGCGACAACTGGCGTACCGGCTGGTGGAGCAGGCTGTCGAGGCGCAGCATCGCGACGAGCGCGTCGCGTGTCCGCCGGTACGCGCCGGGATCGACGCGATAGATGTCGCGCAGCAGGTCGAAGCCGTCGATGACGGGCAGATCCCACCACAACTGGCTGCGCTGCCCGAACACCGCGCCGATGCGCGCGACGTGCGCGATGCGGTCGTCGAACGGCACGCGGCCGTCGATGATCACCTTGCCGGCGGTCGGCCGCAGGATGCCGGACAGGATCTTGATGGTGGTCGACTTGCCGGCCCCGTTCGGGCCGATGAAACCGAGCAGTTCGCCGCGCTGCAGGCTGAAGCTGACGTCCTTGAGCGCTTCGACTTCACGCCAGCGGCGGCGCAACAGGCCGAGCATGCCGGGTTGCCGCTCGGCGATGCGGTAGGTCTTCGCCAGGCCTTCGACGATGATCTGGGACATGCCATCCTCGCGGGTTCGTTGACCGCCCGCGGCCGTCGGGCAGACGGTGCCGGCGCGGAAAGCGCGCGATCTTATCATGGGGCGGGACGATGGATCGACAGGATGCCGCCGCTTGGCCGACCGCGACGTGTTTCGGGCAGGCTGTGCGGAGAATCCCGACTTCGTCAGGCTGGCGTTGCACGGGCCGGAGAAGGCCGTAGGAAAGGCGGTGAAGGGGCGCGCGTTGCACGCCTGACGCAGCGCGTTTCGACTACAAGATATCGCCCGTGCTGCCGATTTTGTATCGATTCGGAAGGATTGCCCGGATATAGCCCCTTTGGCTAGGCTCGAAGCCGATCTGGCTACACATTGACTGCGATCGGCACGCCGTCCGCCATGCCCAGGCGTTGCCGGTCACGACGCAGCCCACCACGATGCACGCCGGAATCACCGATGCGCCAGCACGTTGACGAGCTTGCCGAACGGATCGCGCACATAGAACCGCCGCACGCCCCACGGCTCGTCCGCCGGCCCGTATTCGACCGGAATCCCGGCCGCCTGCACGCGTGCGAGCACTTCATCGACGTCGTCGACCTCGATCGACAGATCGGGCGTCGGCGTGCCCGCCCCACCCTCCGATGCGAAGCTGATCTGCACGTCCATCTGCTCGGCGTTGCCGTAGGTCGCGATCCAGCCGTGATCCATCAGCAGGTCAAGGCCGAAGATCCGTTGGTAGAAACGCTTTGCGTCGTCGACTGATCGGGTGTCGACATTGGCGACGATCCGTTTGACTTTCATCGGGTTCCTTCGCGGGGCATGACAGTACCGCGACGCTACACCGGAACCGCGCGCGCGACCAGTGCGTCAGCGGCCGGCCGCCTCCATGTTCGCCCGCCGCGCCCGCGCGGGCCGCTCCACGTGCTTGCCGGCCAGCCACACGCCAATCGCGACGACCACGATGCCGAGATAAGTCGTCACCTCGATGCGGTCGCCGAACATCCACGCGGCCCACATCAGCGTCACGGGCGGCTCGAGATAGACGAGGGTCGCCACGCGCGTCGCGGGCATGCGCTTGAGCAGCGCCCACAACGACAGGTAGGCGACGAAGGTCGAGAACACCGTCAGCCACACGACGGAGACCCACACGTTCGGCTGGGTCGGCACATGCAGGTTGCCCGTGGCGATCCCGCACGCCGCGAACAGCACGAGGCTCACGCAGCCCTGCACGAACAGCGGCAGGAACAATCCGTCCTCGTTGCTGCGCGCGGCCGTCAGCGCGCGGCGCCGCTGATAGATCGTCGCGATCGACAGCCCCAGCGCGGACACCAGCGGCAGCAGGTACATGACGAGCCCGACCGACCCGGCCGGCAGCGCATATTGCCCGCCGATCACGATGCCCACCCCGACGAACCCCACGACGAGCCCGGCCCACTGTCGCGCCCCGCTGCGCTCGCTGCCCTCGACCGACGTCATCGCCGCGGTGATGAGCGGCTGCAACGCGGCGACGATCGCGGCAATGCCTGGCGGCAGGCCATGCTGAATCGCGATATACACGCAGGTCAGGTAGAGAAACTGCGACAGGAAGCCGATCACCGCGTGATAGCGAAGCTTCTCCCACGTCAGGCGCCCGAGCTGCCGGTTGAGGACGATCGCAAGACACAGCGTGACGAGCAGGAACCGCCAGAACAGCAGGTTGAACGCCCCGGCCGTCTCCGCGCCGAGCTTGGCGCCGATGAAGCCGGAACTCCACGACAACACGAAAACGAGCTGGAGCAGGAATAGCTGCATGGGGCGACGGGTCTCAGTAAGTTGCCGGGGACAGGCGCTGGTCTTCCAGATCCTCGGGGCGAATCGGTTCGAGCCCGAGGCGGAGGTACTGCAGTTCGGCGTCGTCCCGGAGCGCGCGCTGCAGCGCCAGCCAGTTGACGATCGTGCGCGGGATGCCGTCGTCCGACGCGAGATGCCAGAACCCGTTGTCGTCCTCCCGCGTATACGGGCAATGAAACGACAGCACCAGCGACATGCGGCGCCCCGACTCGACCGGTTCGACGCCATGGAACAGCTTGCTGCCGTAGATGAGCAGCGCGTCGCCCGCCGTGTCCAGATTCGCGGTCTTCACATGCCGGCGCTCGCGATCGTGGCGGTCGAACGTCTCCGCGGTCGATTCGTAGAACAGAAAGTTTCCGCCCTCGTAGTCGGATCGATCCGACAGCACGATGTTCAGCACGAAGCTGGTGCCGTCGGTGTGCCACATGCCCAGCTGCTCCTTGCCGTCGCGCTGGTCCATCGGGTAGTAGTAGTTGAACTGCGACCGCGCATTGACCATCGGATATGGAATCAGCGGCACGCCGGCCAGACGCGACATCCTCAGCAGGAACGCGCGGTCGTGCATCATGTCGTCGATGAACCGCGAGCGCTCCGTCACCGCACGCACGCGCTTCGAGATGATCCAGTTGCTGCTCGACGCGCTGCACTCCAGCGCGCGGCCGATCTCGCGCAACGCATGAACCGCTTCGTCGGAAAACAATCCGCGAAGATGGCACACCGCATTGAGCGCATCCGAGCGCGTGCCGCGCATCGGTACATCGCGATAGCCGAGATCGTCGAGGTTGCGCCGGTATCGCACTTCATAGCCATCGCGCAGGCAGGCGCTGCTCCAGCGCATCGGTTCCGTCACGGCATCCAGCGTGCCGTCGACGTTCGCGCCGCCGGACAACGACGTCTGCAGCGCGAGCCTCACCCGATCGAAGCCTCGCGCAAACACCGGCAATGCATTTCCCTTGTTCATCGCGTGCCTCGCTGTCGTGGTTGCGGCATTCAGCCCTTGAACTGGGCGATCTGGTACACGACGCTGCCGTCGCCGCTGTGCAGCTCGTCGATCACGCGGCAATTGGCGTGGCTGTGGCGGACGTGGCGGAATTGCTCCGGCGTGTATTTCAGGCAGACGTTGGTGATCAGATGCCCGTCGGCCCCCGCTTTCGAAACGGGTTGCAGCGTGACCGCCACATGGAACTGGTCGCCGAGCAGATTAAGCCGGACGATCGACACATGGTGCTTGCCGAGCGGCTCGAAGCCCTGCTGCCGGCTGACGACTTCGGAGAACCGCACCATGTTCTCGTTCTGGTAGAAGTTGTAGATGGGCTCTTCGCGCCCCTCGACCAGCAACTGCATCTCCGACACGACGTAGGTCGACTTGCCGCCGAGATTGCGGATGAGCCGGCCGATCGTCACCGGCAATTCATTGCCCTCCTGGAACCCGAGCATCGTGATGAACGTCACGTCCTGGCCCACGTCGATGTGGTTCCATTGCACGTTCCGGTAATCGTCGGCGATGTAGTTGAAACAGCCGGGCGTTTTCAGGAACGGCATGATCGCGTGCCGCATCGCGTCTTCCGACGACTCGTTGATGTCGACGGCCGTGTAGCGCAGATGGTCCGGGCCGCCACCGCTGACGGCCTTCACGAGTTCGGTCGTCTTGACCGGCTCCGGCCCGAGCTCGATGTAATGCACATCGCGGCCGCGCGACAACGTCGCGAGCCGCTCGCTCAACTTGCCGATCGCTTCGCGCAACGACCCGTTGCCGTCGCGGTCCGCGCACAGCGCGGGGCTCCGCACGCCCAGCTCGTTCAGGTTCCGCATCAGCGAAAACACCTCGCGCCCTGCTTCCCTTCTCCTCGCGTCATCGTCGCCGTGCTTGAGCGTCGAATATTTTTCGTGATTCTCGACCGTCCATACCGACTCGGCCTTCAGCTTCCTGTCCCGCACCAATGCATCTACAACGAAATCGTTGATCGACATGAATCGTTCCCCGGATACGTGCAACGCCCGGCCGGCTGCCTGCCGTTGTCTGCCTGTTGACCGAGAATATGGGATGCTCAATAATTCCGTCAATCGACATTACCTGAATCACTGATTCGGAAAAACCAAATCATGCCGCGCACCCTGGACGTCGACCTGCTGCGTACCTTCCACGCCGTCGCGAAGCTCGGCCGCTTCAAGGATGCGGCCGCTCATGTGAATCGCAGCCCGTCGTCGGTCACGGCGCAGATTCAGAAGCTCGAGGAAATGGTTGCGCAGCGCTTGTTTACGCGGAACAACCAGGCCGTCGAACTCACGCAGTACGGCCACAAGCTGCTCAGCGACACCACCGAGTTTCTGCTGAGCCACGACCGGCTAGTCGAATCGCTGTCGCCGCAGATACTGACCGGCAAGCTGCGGCTCGGCATCCCCGATTCGTACGCCGCGCACTTCATGGCGGAATTCCTGCCGCGCTTCGCCGCCGACCGGCCGCTGCTCGAGCTGACCGTCGAAGCGCGCTCCAGCGAAGAACTGCAGTCGCTGTTCTCGCGCGGCCAGCTGGACATCACGATCGCCGTGGTGCAGAAAGTGCCGCCGCACGGCGAGCTGCTCAGCAAGACCCATCCGGTGTGGGTCGCCGCACGAACCTTCAAGTTCAATCCCGATGCGCCGCTGCCGATCGCCGTGCAATTGCAGGGCTGCCCGTACCGCGACACCGCGCTGAGCGCGTTGAGGAAGGCGAAGATCGCGCACCGGATGCTGCTCGAAAGCGCCAGCTCGCCGGCGGTCGAAGCGTGTATCGCCAACGGCCTCGCGGTCGGCCTCATCGAACACGATCGCGTATCCGGCAACCTGACGAGCCACGTCGCCGGGATCGTGCTGCCCGATCTCCCGCCGCACCTGATCACCATCCTGACGGACGACAGCAATCGCGCCGCGCTGCATCTGCGCGACGTACTGAAAAGCACGTTCAGGATCGGACTGTGAAGACAAGGCCGGGAACCGGCCTTGCAAGAGAAAGCAAAACAGAAGCGCCGCCAGCCCGTTGCAGGCCGGCGGCTTTCGGCGTCAACCGCCGAGGTACGCCTGCTTGATCCGGTCGTTCGCGAGCAGGTTCGCGCCCGTATCGGCGAGCACCACGCGCCCCGTTTCGAGCACGTAGCCGCGATCGGCCACACCGAGCGCCTTGTTCGCGTTCTGCTCGACCAGGAACACCGTGACGCCTTCGTCGCGGATCGTGCGGATGATGTCGAAGATCTGCGCGATCACGAGCGGCGCGAGGCCGAGCGTCGGCTCGTCGAGCAGCAGCAGGCGCGGCTTGCTCATCAGCGCGCGGCCGATCGCCAGCATCTGCTGCTCGCCGCCCGACATCGTGCCCGCCCGCTGCGCCGCGCGTTCCTTCAGGCGCGGAAACAGCTTGAACACGTGCTCGATGCCGTCGTCGATCTCGTGACGGCTCGCGAAGAAGCCGCCCATCTTCAAGTTCTCGAGCACCGTCAGGCTCGGGAACACGCGCCGCCCTTCCGGCGAGATCGCCATCCCCTGCCGCATGATCTGGTGCGTCGACATCGCGGTGATGTCCTTGCCCTCGAACAGCACGCGGCCCGACGAGGCGCGCGGCGTGCCGCACACGGTCATCATCAGCGTCGTCTTGCCGGCGCCGTTGCTGCCGATCAGCGTGACGATCTCGCCCTTGTTCACCTCGATCGACACGCCCGCGAGCGCCTCGACCGCGCCGTAGTGCGTATGGACCTGTTCCAGCTTCAGCATCACTCTTCCCCCAGATACGCCTTGATCACGCGCGGGTCGTTGCGGACCGCTTCCGGCGTGCCGATCACGATCGGCCGGCCGTGCTCCATCACGAGGATGCGGTCCGATACGCCCATCACGAGGCTCATGTCGTGTTCGATCAGCAGCACCGATACGCCGAACTCGCGGCGCAGCTTGTCGATCAGGTGCTGCAGCTCGATCTTCTCCTGCGGGTTGAGGCCGGCCGCCGGCTCGTCGAGCATCAGCAGGCGCGGCTCGGTGATCATGCAGCGCGCGATCTCCAGACGCCGCTGGTGCCCGTACGACAGCGTGCCGGCCTGCCGGTTGGCCACCGCCGTCAGCCCCATCCGGTCTAACCACACGGCCGCGCGTTCGAGCGCCTCCTTCTCCGCGTGACGATATGCGGGCGTCGCGAACAGGCCGTGCAGCAACCCCGCCTTCACCTTGCGGTGCTGTGCGACGAGCAGGTTCTCGACGACGGTCAGCGACTTGAACAGGCGGATGTTCTGGAACGTGCGAACCAGGCCCTTCAACGCGATCTTGTGGCTCGGCAGCCCCGCGATCGCGTGGCCGTCGAGCACGACGTCGCCGCCGGTCGGCTTGTAGAAGCCGCCGACGCAGTTGAACACCGTGGTCTTGCCCGCGCCGTTCGGCCCGATGATCGCGAACACCTCATCGCGGCGCACGTCGAAATCGATGCCGTCCACCGCGAGCAACCCGCCGAAGCGCATCTGCAGCCCGGCGACCTTCAACAGTTCTGCATTCGCGCTCATTGCGGCAGCTCCACGTGGGGACGGCTCGCGGGCAGCAGGCCCTGCGGACGCCACATCATCATCAACACCATCACGAGACCGAAGATCAGCATCCGGTACTCGGCGAAGCCGCGCGCGACTTCCGGCAGCACGGTCAGCAGGATCGCCGCGAGAATCACGCCGAGTTGCGAGCCCATCCCGCCGAGCACGACGATCGCGAGGATCAGCGCCGATTCGATGAAGGTGAACGATTCAGGATTCACGAGGCCCTGGCGCGCCGCGAAGAACGCGCCGCCGATGCCGGCGAACGCCGCGCCGAGCGTGAACGCCGACAGCTTGATGCGCGTCGGGTTCAGGCCCAGCGAACGGCACGCGATCTCGTCGTCGCGCAGCGCTTCCCACGCACGGCCCATCGGCATGCGGATCAGGCGGCTCGTCACGAACAGCGTGAAGCAGACCAGCACCAGCGCGATCAGGTACAGGAAGATCACCATGTGCTCGCCGCTGTATTCCAGCCCGATCAGTTCATGGAAGGTCTTCGCGCCTTCGACGCTCGCGCTGCGCGCCATCTCGAAGCCGAACACCGTCGGTTTCGGAATGCTCGAGATGCCGTCCGGGCCGCCCGTGAGGCTCGTCAGGTTGTTCGCGAGCAGGCGGATGATTTCGCCGAAGCCGAGCGTCACGATCGCGAGATAGTCGCCGCGCAGGCGCAGCACCGGGAAGCCCAGCAGGAAGCCGAACGTCGCCGCCGCGATGGCCGCGATCGGCAGGCACTCCCAGAACGACAGCCCGAAGTACTGGTTCAGCATCGCGTACGTATAGCCGCCGACCGCGTAGAACCCGACATAGCCGAGATCGAGCAGCCCCGCGAAACCGACCACGATGTTCAGCCCGAGGCCGAGGATCACGTAGATCAGCGCGAGCGTCGCGACGTCCACCGCGCCGCGCGAGCCGAAGAACGGCCACACGAACCCGATCGCGAGCATCACCCAGATGATCACGCGCTGCTGCTGCGCGCCCATCGCGGGCACCGCCGGCAGCTTCACCGCCGCTTTCGCACGCACGAGCCACGGCTTGAACAACTGGAACAGGAACACGGCCGCGACCGCGATCCACACCGGGCGCCAGTGCGGCGTCAGCACGACCTGATAGCCGTCGAGCTTCAACTGCAGGCCGAGCACCGGAATCGTGAGGATCGCCGTCAGGAACGCGGCGGCCACGGCATTTTTCAGCGCCTGGCCGATCGACGCGTCGGCGGCCGGGCGGCGAACGGAAATGACTTGACTCATCTGCGTCTCCCTCAAACCTTTTCGATGTCCGACTTGCCGAGCAGGCCGGTCGGGCGGAAGAGCAGGATCAGCACGAGCAGGCCGAACGCAACGACGTCCTTGTACTCGGCCGGCATGTAGCCTGCGGCGAAGGTTTCAGCGAGGCCGAGCAGCACGCCGCCGAGCATCGCGCCCGGGATGCTGCCGATCCCGCCGAGCACCGCGGCGGTAAACGCCTTGATGCCCGCGACGAAGCCGATATACGGGTTCAGCTTGCCGATCGTCAGCCCGATCAGCACGCCGCCGACGGCGGCCAGCATCGCGCCGAGCACGAACGTGAACGAGATCACGCGGTTCGTGTCGATGCCGAGCAGGTTCGCCATCTTCATGTCTTCGGCGCACGCGCGGCACGCACGGCCCATCCGCGAATGCGAGATGAACAGCGTGAGCGCGATCATCAGCACGAGCGTCACGCAGACGATCATCAGGCGCGAATACGGGATGGTCACGTCGAAGTCGCCGCCGAGATGGATATCGAATGCGCCGGAGATCAGCACGGGCACGGACACGTCGCGCGCGCCCTGGCCGATCTGCACGTAGTTCTGCAGGAAGATCGACATGCCGATCGCGGAGATCAGCGGCACGAGGCGCGGGCCGCCGCGCAGCGGCCGATACGCGACGCGCTCGACCGCGAAACCGTACAGGCCGGTGACGATCACCGACACGATCAGTGCGGCGCCGAGCACGAGCGGCAGCGGATAGCCGGCGGAGATGCCGATTGCAGTGAGGGTCACGAGGCCCACGTAGGCGCCGATCATGTAGATCTCGCCGTGGGCGAAGTTGATCATGCCGATGATGCCGTAGACCATCGAATAGCCGATGGCGATCAGCGCATAGATCGCACCCAGCGTCAGGCCGTTGACCAGTTGCTGGGCGAATTGCGGAAAGAAGTCAGTCATGTGCGGGAAGCTCCCGTTGGCGTTGTGTCGCATGCCGCCGCCGGATCACGGCGTTCGGCCGCGCGCAACGCACGGTGTCGTCTCGGGCCGCCCCTTGGCTGCGCACTGGGCCGATGCGCAGCCAATACGCACCCGCCCCGTCCGGGTCTCGGACAGGGCGGGTGCGCAGGCGGGTACTCCGTATTACTTGGCGGCGGTCTTCGTCGCGTCCTTGTGCCACGTGTACACGACGAACTTGAACGCCTTCAGGTCGCCCTGTGCGTCATACGCGACCTTGCCGATCGGCGTGTCGAACGTCGTCTTGTGCATGTACGCGGCGACCTTGGTCGGGTCGGTCGTCTTCGCTCCCGCGATCGAGTCGGCGATGATCTTCACCGCTGCGTACGCCGGCATCTGGAACGGGCCGTTCGGGTCGCGCTTCTTGTCCGCGAACGCCTTCACGAGTGCCGCGTTGGCCGGATCGGCCGAGAAGTCGGCCGGCAGCGTGACGAGCATGCCTTCCGAGGCCGGGCCGGCGATTGCCGTCACGTCCTTGTTGCCCACGCCTTCAGGCCCCATGAACGTTGCCTTCACGCCCTGCTCGCGCGCCTGGCGCATCAGCAGGCCCATTTCCGGGTGGTAGCCGCCGAAGTAGACGAAGTCGACGCCTTGCGACTTCAGCTTCGTGATGATCGCCGAGTAGTCCGAATCGCCGGCGTTGATGCCTTCGAACAGGACGACCGGAATCTTCGCGGCTTCGAGGTCCTTCTTCACCGACGAGGCGATGCCCTGGCCGTACGACTGCTTGTCGTGCAGGACCGCGACCTTCTTCGGCTTCACGTTGTTGATGATGTAGTGCGCGGCGGCCGGGCCTTGCTGGTCGTCACGGCCGATCGTGCGGAAGATGAAGTGGCGCTTCTTGCCTTCCGTCAGCTGCGGAGCGGTGGCCGACGGCGTGACCATCACGATGCCTTCGTTCTCGTAGATATCCGAGGCCGGGATCGTCGAACCCGAGCACACGTGACCGATCACGTACTTGATCTTCTGGCTGACGATCTTGTTGGCGACGGCGACGGCCTGCTTCGGTTCGCAAGCGTCGTCCATCATCACGACTTCAAACTTGTTGCCGCCCGCACCGCCCGCTGCGTTGATCTGCTCGATCGCGGTCAGCGCGCCGGCCTTCACCATGTCGCCGTATTGGGCGACCGAACCGCTCATCGGACCAGCGATGGCGATCTTCACGGTTTCCGCTTGCGCGGCGGCGGCGCCGGCGGCGAACAGCACGGCGGCGACGGAAATGGACGTAAGACGGGACAGCGTCATCAGGAGCTCCTCGATGTTGTTAGTCATACGGGCAAAGGCGGCATGACTTGCGCAATCGAACAGCACCCGGGGCGAGGACATGGGACACGCCCGAGACACATAGAAGACGGAACTCCGGCGGAATGTTGCGTAGCGGGGCCCGGCTCTTGCAGTCCCCGAAGGGGACGTCTGGTTCGGAAAGACATCGTGATGCGTCTTGCATTGCGCAAGCGTTTCGCCTGCCCCGCTTGCCAAATCGCTTGTTCGGAGGGATGGTCCGACAGCCGTTGGCAAGGCAGTCGAAATTATATGGGCGTTTTTAAATCGTCTGTCAAAAATGCCGGTCGACCGAGGGAAAACACGGAGGGTTTTGTGGGGTGGTGGTGGCGATCGGGGCGCAACCTTGGGCCGGGCGAGAACGTTTGCCTGGGGTGCAATTGGGTTGCTATGGGGTGAGCTGAATTGGCTGGTTGCCTTGCTGCGCGTGGCGTTCGACGATTGTTGATTCCGCGCGACGTGCTTTCGGGCTGCTAAGGGTCTGATCGTTGAAAATTAATCAACTGATGATTACTTGGCTGGGCACCAACTCGGGGCGTTCGCTTGAGGCGGCAATTCCTTCTGTTTACATACAAAACTAAACATTTGGAAGCAAGTTGTTATTTTCATGAAATAATACGAATTCGCTTCTGCAATCCAGCCAGCCTTCCTGTGAGTCGCGTACGCCGCGCCTCGCAGTCGCTTCAGGGCCGCTTCGACGCCCGTCCGTCGCCCAGCCGCCAGCCAGTGATCTGCCGTTTTTTTCTCATCGCATATCACCTGCTTCGGAACGCTGATGAATCACCTCCCCCGCTTTTCTTCCACCGCCGCCGCGATTGCGTGTGCGCTTTCTGTTTCTGCTGTCGATGCTTCCGGGCGCGATTCGTTGGCCGATCGGTCGGCGGGCGCCAATGTGTTTCGGTCGGAGCGTAGGGCTGCTGCTCGGGATGACGGGCATGCGGCACGTATGGGCCATGGTCGCCTGGAGTACGCAGCGCCGGTGGAGCGCAGTCCGTTCGATACGCCGGATACGCGGCCGTTGAGGGTGACGGGCGATGCGCTTGTGGCGCCGACGCCTTCGGTTGAGCACGAGGCTGATTTTGTATTGCCGTCGAATCGCGTCGCGCTTGGTGCGGGTGGGAGCGACAGCTTTGGTCGCGCGGTGCCTGGATATGAACAGCGCGCGGAGAACTGGAATGAGTATCTGCGCGCTAACGGCTCAAGGTCGGCTGGTAGTGGCGGTTCGTATGCGCCGCAGCGGCCGTACGACGCTCCGCGCGGCCCGCATGGTGCGCCGAATCCGTTTGATCCTTCAGTGCCGCAGCCGGAAACTCGAACGTTCTATGACAACGGCGCGGGGACGAAGTGCACGGCTACCGGCGGTGCGGGGACGTCGCGGTCGTCTTGCAATATTGGTTGGTGATGCGCGGCAGCGACTGGTAGCGGCGGTCCCACCACACGCGCTGCGCGACATCGCGCAGCGCGGCCGCATCCTGCGGCGTTGCCTCTTACAACTGCGTGATGATCAGCCTGCCCGGCTCAATCGTGATCTGAGCCTTTCGGCCCGGAACAAATCCAGCATCGTTGACCAGCCACATTCCACCGATCTTCATATACGGATAAAACTTCTCGGGCCTGGGTTCCATCGTTTTCGGGGAACCCCACATTTCCTGGATCGTTACGAAACGTTCCGTCTTCGGCGGTCGTGCTTTATGATTCGGCTTAGCCATGGGCAACTCCTTACAAGTTGGCTGTGGTTAGCGGGTCGTGAGTGTTGGTAGCACTTGCGGCCCGCGCTCGTTTACTGCGGCACTTTAATGGTTCGGATTCCTCCTTTGTTGGTGTCTTTTGGAAACGATGCCTCGACAGGGGATTAGCACGTGTAGCGCATCCATTCACACGCACGGCTTGCATCCGATCATCGTTAGTTGGGCATTGCCTATTAGACCATCGTCGACACCATTTCGGCCACACGTTAGCCATCAGGTATAGGCACGCGGTCCCATCGCATGCTCATCATTGCACGCACTGATATTGACGGGGCGAAAGTCGATCAAGACGACCATCCATAGGACTCCCGGCGTGACGATTCGAAACAGTTCGAATGAATCTAACTAAATTGCGAGAGTACGTTCCGATACCACGTGGAATCTGAGTGTCACGGGTTGACTCAGCGCTCCCACCGAGGCCCACCATACGGCCGTCGGCCAGCCCGATCGACGGCACCATGCTGGACAAAATCTCGTCCTCGATACGACACACGCTACCCGCCTTGCGCGCCAGCGACGCGATGCCGATCAGCATCGCATCGCAGGTGTCGTGGACGACGCAGTCGTTGATATCCTTGAAGCGGTCGCAGTCGAGATACAAAATCGCGCCTCACTGCCCCGGCTTTGCCAAGGGCGAGCGCGAGACGAGATTCGAACTGCACACGGTTGTGCCAGGCCCGTGAGCGCATCGTGCATCGCCTTGTGTTCGAGCGACGCGCTCTCGTCGCGCAGCGTGTTCTAACAGTCTTCGAATTCGTCGCCGAGTTGGTTCAGTTCGGCGATCACGACCGGCTCGCCCCGTTGCGCAAACGCACACTCGTGCCACACCGCGCGTCTGAAGTGATTTTCCGTGCGCAAATCAAAGGTAGCCTCTACTTCTAGTTTCAATCACCTTTCTCGAAAAATCGAAATCATCTCCATAGACAACGATACCCCCGAGGAATAGATAATTAACAAAAAAATCTACCAACCTCACTTCGACAAGCTCATCAAACAAAATTGATACCCGCAAGTATTCATTCAAGAAGCAAGCATCCCTCCGAAATTCCAACCATATTTCACGAGGAAAAATCACAACCTGTTCCAATCCACCACATTGCGAGTTACCCTGGTCGTTCAACTCAACCATCGGCTCGTTCAATCTTTCGTCATCCTCGAGATAGACACAAGTCTGAATCGATAAATACCCACTCGTCAACTTGAACGTGACCGCGTTCGTATCTAGCTCATCGTAGACAAAATCAACCCATACCGGATGTATCTCGAGCTCCATCACACCCCTACCATCTCAAACATTTAGATTGTGCGCAGCCATGGAAATCACTCAATTTTTACAAGCCGCACCTGCTGAAAAACACGAATCTTATACCATCAATTAATTTCGCGGATCATAGAAGCCATCCTTTTCACGGTAATAGTTAATCGCAAATACGATATCCGCAACAGATGCATTTGAATTTCGCTTCCACTCAAAATTAACTATATCTCGAACCGTCTCCATATCGAACAGCTGCCGCATATCTCTGCTCTTTGCAATTTTTGGCAAATGCGTCCCCGGAACAACATCTTCGAGTTCATCATCTCCTTCCAGAAAAAGGATTTCCGCACTAAGAGGATCGGCCGCCCAGGCACTTTGATTTATAAAAAGAGCCGAATCCCAGTTGAGACCGTCCACCTCACCAAGAAAATCTTGAATCGAATGATAGATTTTCATAGATATCCCTCAAATTAACGACAACCTGTTCCGCCGCCCCATGTGCTTCGACCACCAACACCGTTTGCGTGGTAGTCGAGATGGCGTGAAGCATGATCCGCTCGATCAACCAATTGCAAAAGCCCGCCCACTTGACCGCGGTGATGCCAAGTTGTTCCGGTAAACGCTTTCCCTCTAAACGTGCCGAGCCTCGTCGGAGCGACGTACTCAGAAATTCCGGGATACCTAGCCTCGAGTGTCGATGCAAGCGCCGGGTCATTCTTTATCGCGTAGTAAAGCTGCCTGTTCATATCGGTAGCTCGTCGTGCCATAGCGCAGATCCCGCTTCTGGATCACATCTCCCGCAGCGACGTATTGCCATTGCTTCGCAAGCAGTTCGTCTGCGGCCCTGCCTCGCTGTGCAACTTGCCGAGCACGACGACCAACCGCGTCGTACCCGAAATGACTCGTCAGCTTGCCTTGCGTCCGCAGCACTTCCCGATGCAGATCATCGCGCTCTATGTCGGCAACTGCGGCACCGTCAACACGGATCTGGTGCACATGCCCCGACCCGTAATGCAGCCAGTCGATCGTGCGCTCGCCTGAGATCGTGGTGCTGACGCGGTTACCAAGCTCATCGTAGGTATGCGCAAGCCAGCCCGTCGGCGCGTATTCCTCGAGCACCTCACCGCGCGCCCCGTACTTCAGGCTGACCCGATTCTTCAGCGACGAACCACGAGCCCCCAGCGTGTACAACTCGGCCGACGCGATTCGGCTTGCCTTGTCATACAGGTATTCACAACGCTCATGCGTGGCTTGCTTCGCCGTCAGTCGTCCGATCGCATCGCGCTCGTATCGCGTCTCGATCTTTCCATCCCGCACGATCGTGCCTTGGCCGCACACGTCGTATTCGTAAGTGCGCTTGTGACCATCGAGCCCGATTTGCGCAGCGACCAAATCGCGACGGTCATACTGAAAGCGATACGACTCGCGATTATCGTTCGTCAAGCTAGTGTATTTTTCCCAAGGGAAACGACAAAGCCCCCCCGGTTGCCACGATCATCTACCACATGCGAAATAAAGGTTGAATGTTGCTGTGGCACGGCAGCCTTCCAGGCTGCGCTCGAAAGTCTCCTCTTTAATTTCATATTCTGGAGAAATATCAGGTTCCCATGAATCGAGCGCAACGAGAAAGAATGGCGTCCGCGACGGAAGCCGTACGATCGCATCGCGCTCGTACGTGGCCTGGAATTAAAATGCTCTCCGGCGCCCTTATTTTCCAAGAACTTCGAGCATGCAATTTACTTTGACGATTTTGCTACAAAATAGGCGAGCGTGTTGTTAGTTAGATAATTTGCATTGGAGCCATCAAACATCGCCGCAGCATCCGGCCCCGCGAAGAATCGAGTTTCCGGCTTCTCCCTAACAGCGCCAGTCTCGCGGTCGATCAAGTATGCCTTTACCGCAAACTTCTTGAATACTTTCCAGACCACCTTAACAAACTCGTCCGTTGCCTCATCTGTTTCGGGGTCATAGGACGCCGCTAAGCGGCCATCCCGTAGGCTACCTGGTGCATATTTGGCCTCATGCGACCGTAGGAACTGAATTGCCCCAGGCCCCTCCATAGACCCGATATAGCCCGACCCGCCCGGATGAGGAGCAACAAATTCACGCGTATAGCGCTCCACAGTGCAAATCGCCTCATCGAGAATCACGACATCGGAGAATGACTGTCCATGACACTCGGCCATGCTCTCATGCACAGGAGGAATGGGTGAATTCCAAATATACGAATCAATAAATTTGACGTGAGGAATATGCGCTTTCAGTAAATCTGAAAACACTGCTTCATCAACACTGGTCATAAAGGTCTGCAACGTCGGCATCTTTAACCGCGCACCATTCTTGACTCCGTTCAGATGAACACCTAAATTCTGCATTTTTTGTCGTAGTGTGACCATCTTTGGATCTTTCGAGTCGGACACCACAACAATCTCGCTGTGTCCGACTCGTCGTAGCTCAGATAAAAACGACAAGTCGCTGCTATTCGACTTACTTATCAAATCCACTCTCGTCGATTCGACTCCCACTTGCGAGAATTGACCTACGTCACTTGGATGACTGAGCTACAAAATAGACAAGTGCGTTGTTAGTTAGATAACTCTCGTTCGAACCATTGAATTTCGCTGCAGCATCCGGGCCGGAAAAAAAACGAGTTTCTGGTTTTTCACTTACCACTCCAGTCTCGCGATTGACCAAGTATGTTTTAAGTGCAAATTTCTTGAATATTTTCCAGACTACCTTAACAAAAGCATCCATTTTCGGCTCGGCGCTTGGGTCATAAGATGCCGCCAACCTGCCGTCGCGTAAAGATCCAGGAGCATAGTCAGCATCTCTCGATCGAAGAAACTGAATCATTCCGGGTCCGACATTCCCGCCCATGTAACTGCCGCCTCCGGGGTGAGGAGCAACATATTCTCGTGCATATCGCTCGACGGTGCAAATTGATTCGTCAATGATCACGACATTTGAGAACGGGTGCCCATGACATTCCGCCATATTGTCATGAACAGGGGGAACCGGCGAACTCCAAAGAAATGAGTCAATAAACTTGACACTTGGTATGTGCGCCTTCAGCAGCTCCGAGAACACTGTTTCATCGGCGGCGGTCATGAATGTCTGCAACGTCGGCATCTTATTAGTCAAAAACACTCTCCTTACTTTCATCGAGTAGTAACAGTTCCAGGCACCATCGTCGCCGTATTCAAGTCGCCGGGCTGTAAAGTTGCTCCCTTCACGACGGTAATAACAATCGCGCTCGGGTCTTGCTGCGTAATGCGATTCGCATTCGTCCATTCTCGTTGCGACATCCCATTCACCGGCCCCTTATCTACGGTTTGAACAAAGACACGCCGTCCCTGCTGATCCTCGAAAGTCAAATCCGCATACGAACTACCCTTGCGACCAACACCATTTAATGGCCGCAGATAGGTTTCACTTTGCTCCGCGCCAGTCAAGCGGTCCCGTCCTCCTGCTGTGTGCGTGTGAGTCGAATTATCCGCGAGATACTGATCTCTGACTCCATCCATGTGGTTCTTAGTCGCTTGGTTACCCCGTCGGCACCATCCCCATGGATCAATCCATATCAGTGGACTCTCAGCATACGCATAAAGATTATGCCCGCCACTCAGGCCAATCGGATCCGGATTAATGAAGCGTCCGATGTCCGGATCATAGAACCGGAACGTGTTGTAGTGCAGCCCGGTTTCCCGATCCAGGTATTGCCCTTGGAAACGCAAGTTCTGCGGCCGTGGCACGTGGGCAGGTGTTGCAGAAGCCAATTGCACCTCGCCCCATCCCGGCACCGACTGCTGCGGCGCCCGCGCGATCCACTCCTCCTGCACCGCATTACCCCACACCTTGTATCGCGCCTGCCAGATCAACTCGCCTTCAGCGTTAGTCAGTTCCTCCGGCAACCCCGAAACATCATTGTGGAAATAGTAAACCGCATCCCGCGCATTTGCGTCGTTAGCCGCCGCCTTACCCTGATCGATTCGTGCCAGCGGCACGTAGCTGTTCGACTCATACAAGTACGTCAGCGCTTCCTCGCCCTGACGGTCGTGGTACGTCTCCTGCACGAGCCGCATGCCGTCCCACAGGAAATCCGTGCTCGCATACCCCCCATTGAGCTTCCGAATCCGCCGACCGAACGCGTCGTATTCGAAGTGCGTCGTCCCGACACCAAGCCGGTCCTTCGTCACGACGGTCTTCAACTGATTCCAATCGTCGTACTCAAGCGCCAACTCTTTAGCCGGCCCGTGCCCACTCAACTTGCGAACCAGCCGCCCATAAACGTCGTACTCGAAGCGCTTGTCCTCGAACATCTTGAGCCGGTTGTGCTCTACGAAGCCTCCCGGATGATCGCTCGACACCAGGTTCGCCGCCGCGTCCCAGCGAAACACTTCCGACGGCAATCCCGGCCCGGACGCCTGTTCAATGCGACCGGTCGCGTCATAGCGATAACTCGTCGTGCCATAGCGCAGATCCCGCTTCTGGATCACATCGCCCGCAGCGTCGTATTGCCATTGCTTCGCAAGCAACTCGTCCGCCGCCCGACCTCGCTGTGCAACTTGCCGAGCACGACGGCCCACCGCGTCGTACCCGAAATGACTCGTCAGCTTGCCTTGCGTCCGCAGAACTTCCCGATGCAGATCATCGCGCTCGATGTCGGCCACTGCAGCACCATCAACACGGATCTGATGCACATGCCCCGACCCGTAATGCAGCCAGTCGATCGTGCGCTCGCCCGAGATCGTGGTGCTGACGCGGTTACCAAGCTCATCGTAGGTATGCGCAAGCCAGCCCGTCGGCGTGTATTCCTCGAGCACCTCACCGCGCGCCCCGTACTTCAGGCTGACCCGATTCTTCAGCGACGAACCACGAGCGGCCAGCGTGTACAACTCGGCCGACGCGATTCGGCTCGCCTTGTCGTACAGGTATTCACATCGCTCATGCGCGGCTTGCTTCGCCGTCAGTCGCCCGATCGCATCGCGCTCGTATCGCGTCTCGATCTTTCCATCCCGTACGATCGTGCCTTGGCCGCACACGTCGTATTCGTATGTCCGCTTGTGGCCATCGAGCCCGATCTGCGCAGCCACCAAATCGCGACGGTCATACTGGAAGCGATACGACTCGCGATTTTCGTTGGTCAAGCTCGCGAGCCGGAACGCATCGTCGTACCCGAATCGCACGACCCGATTAGCCGCGTCGGTACGCGAAAGCAGCAGCCCACGCGGATTGAGTTCATACCGCGTGCTGCGCTGATTCGCATCAACAACCTCAATAAGACGCCCAGCCACGTCATAAAAGAACGCCTGACGCGCACCATCTGCCGTCCCGATCCCCGTGACCCGCCCCATCGCATCCGTTTCGTACACGGTCGACTGTCCGGCCGCATCAGTCACACGTGCCAACGCACCACGTGCGTCATACGCAAACCGCGTGACCTTGCCGGAACAGTCGGTGTACGACGTCAACTGCGCACGTCCATTCCACTCGAGGAACTTGTACCCACCCCGCGCATCGCGAATCGTGTGCACGAGCCCACGCTCGTCCCGGTGATATTCGGTCGCAAAACCCGCCGGATCACGCGTCATCGTCAGGTTGCCGAGATCGTCGTAACGGTAAATCCAGCGCGAATTCGCCGGATCGGTTTCCGCTACAGGCAGGTCGTAGTACCCGTTCCACTCGGTCCGCTCGACCTGGCCAAGCGCATCGATACGCTGCGTCTGCCGCCCGCGCTCGTCGTATTCGAAGCGCGTCGTGTTCCCGGCGGGATCGGTCGTGCTGACCAACTGCCGCTTTGCGTTCCACTCCAACTGCCACACGTGGCCTTCGGCATCCATATGGCTCGTCGGCTGCTGATCCTCGTTCCACGTCCAGCGTGTCACACGACCGATCTGGTCGGTAATCGTCACCGAACGTTGCGCGAGATCTGCATTGAACGTGTACGCTTCGCCGTCGTTGGTCCAGTGGCGCACGACCCGCGCATCGCGACCGACACCTCGCCACTCGTAAAAACACTGCAGGCCGCCACGCAGCGTGTGCTGGACCATCAGCCCATGCTCGTACGCAAAGCGTCGCCCGATATGGCCGCTACGATCGGTAACGGCCACCAGCTCGCCGGCGTTGCTGTATGCGTACCGCACCAGCGTGTCGGGTTGTTCTCCGTCGACCCCACGGGTCAATTCGATCGCGGCAATACGTTGCGGATGCAACTTGTCGTAGGACAGTGTCAGCAAGCGACCGGCGCTATCGTGCAACCGCACGGGCCGCGCAACCTCATCGTGCGCTTCTCGCTCCACCTCGATCCAGTTACCGTTGCGATCTTCGAGACGCCATAGCTTGAGCGTCTCGCCATCCGCATCGGTACGAGCGCGGCCGAAATCGCGATACACACCGTCAACCGTTTCGACCACATAGTGGCCGCCTTCGGTGCAGATCAGGTAAATGCCTTCCGGCACGCTGAAATGGCTCTCACCCGGCAGCACAGCCGGAAACACGATGTCGCGCCCCTGCTCGTCCCAGTACGTGATCGACGCAACCTCGCCATGTTCACGCGCGAGCCGCAATTCGACGCTGATCGGCACGCTCCACCCCGTTCCGAACAAGCTGTCGGCACGATCATCGAGGCTGCTATAGAAACGCTGCCACACGATCGGCAGCGGTCCGGGCAGGACGAAGTCGGTATCGTCCGTGCCATCGAGCACCTTGCTGCCGGTAATGACGTTAACCGGATGCCCCGCCGACGGCCTCGCCAGACTGCCCAGCCAGGTACCGAACGCGCCCGCCGCAAAATTCACTGCAAGACACGGCAGCTTGCTCTTCAGGAAGTCGCCCCAGCTCATCTTCCCGCGGCCGCACACCGCCAGCGCGATACCAAGCGCCGCCCCCAGCCACCCAAGCCGCGTGGCCGACTTCACGTCCCGCACCCGCTGCGTCCCACCGCCGATGAAAACGTTGTCCGAGCCTTCGGCAATCGTCCCGTCGCACGTCGTCTTGTCTCCAACCCGCGCGGCCGGTTGATCGTTGATATAAACGTTCCCCGACCCGTCGGCAATCATCTGCGGCCCGGGATGATCGGTACACGCAACGGTATCGAGATCCCCCGGCTTCGCCGCCCGCGCCGCCGGCTTGTCGTTGACGTAGACGTTCCCCGACCCGCTCGCGATCTTGCCTTTGATCACGGGCGGCACGAGCGAATTGGCTACCGACTTCGCGCCATCGTCGATGGCTTCGTTCATGCCGCTCGCTTCCATCAGCGCGCCCGAGCCGACCGCCACGCCTACGCCGATCGCAATCACGAGCGGCGTCGCCAACCCCGCGGTGCCGATCTCGAGCGCAGCGAGGCCGGCGAAGATCAGCCCCTCCATCGCCTCTGCCACCAACGCACCGACGATGGCGCCGCCGACTACCGATCCGACCGTGCCGACAAGCTCACCCAGGAGCGACGTGTGCTGGATCGGATCTTCGAAGCGCGCGGCCGCGAAGTTCTCCGCGCTCACGACGCGTCACCCGGCCCGAGCAGGGACGGCCGGGCCGCGCGCGGCTGGAAACTGGCGAGCATGCGTTCGGCGATCGCCTGCTGTTCTTCGGTCAGCGGGGCCGCGCTGGTCAACGTCATCACCAGCACGCGGCCGGCGTCATCCGACGGAAACATCGTCTGCACCTGATGCCAGAGCCTGCCGTCGCGCTCGAGCGTGGAATCGATCTGAATGCCCGCACGGGAACCCACCGTTACCGGCCGACGCGCTTTCTCGGTCAGCATCCTGGCATCGCGCGACGCCACTTCCCATTCGCGTACGACGAACCCGTCGAGATTCTCCCCGTCACGCAACCGCCCGCGGGCGATCACGAGATTGAGGCCGCCGGGGCCGGCATTCATCATCAGGATGTTGACGGTGCGGTCGAGCGCCGCGTCCGGCAGTTCGAAGGTGCCTTCGTGGATTGCGTAGTGCATGGCTGGTTTCGTTCGAGTTATTTGTTGAGGTCGATGCGCGTGCCGTTGACCATCACGCCGTCGTCGGTCATCAGGATCACGGAGCCCTTGTGCTCGAGGCGGATGCCTTCCGGCGCGAGCGAGATCGAGCTGTCCATCACCTTCAGCAGGATGCCGCGCTCGGCCATGTGGACCTGCGTGCCGCCGCCGCCATCCTTGGCCGGCGTCGTCACCTCGACGGTGGTCGCGGTCGTGCTGCGCTTCTCGGCGATCGTCTCGGTCAGGTTGCCCTGCGGAATCTGCTTCTCCTCGCTGCCCGTCGCCACCAGCACGGTACGCATCGGCCCCAGCACCTTGTGCGTCTCGTTGTTCTCGACGATGGTGTTCATGTCCTTCTGCGCATGCATGAAGAATTCCTGCATGCCGTTCGTGTCGGTCATGCGGATCTCGTTCGACCCCTGCCCCTTGTGCGTCTGGCTCTTGATCCCCATCGTCTGGCCGGCCGCACCGTGGTACGGATTGCCCTGTTCGCCGTTGAACACGCGGCCGACGATCACCGGGTTATCCGGATCGCCCTGGTTGAATGCCACGAGCACTTCCTGCTTGATCCGCGGAATCGCGGCCGCGCCCCAGCCGTCGCCCGCCCACGGTTGCGACACGCGCACCCACATCGAATCGGAGCCGTCCTTCTTGCCGCGCCGGTCCCACGGGAAATGCACCTTCACGGCGCTGCCATTCGTGTAGATTTCCTCGCCTTTCGGCCCGACGACCATCGCCGATTGCGTGCCATGAATCACGGGCTTCGGCGTGCCGCGCGGCGCGCGATACGGCACCTTCTTCGGCAGCAGCGCGAAGCTGTTGCGGTACGGCAGCTTCGCGCTGTGCTGCGTGTAGTCGTTCACCGCCTCGTGACGCACCTGCAGGATCACGTATTCCTGGTTGTTCTCGAGCACCGGGTGATTCGCCACGGTGACGGCGCCCGCCGTGGTCATGCGCCACGCGTAGCCGCCGCCGGTAAAGCGATGGGCCTGCGCCTCCTCGGCTTCCATCGCGAAACGCGCGTAGCGGTTGCCGTCGTCGCCGTGGTCGTACAGCGACTGGTGCTCGAACCGCTCGGTCGCGTCGAGCCGCGCATGCTTGAGGTTCTGCGGCCCGGCCTCCACCAGCATCAGCGGCGACGACGGGTTCTGGTGGTTGAAGTCGCGGAACGTGACCTTGCCGACGCCGAAGCGCCGGCCTTCGTGCAGTTGATCGATACCGCTGTCCTCACTCGCCTCGGTGGCCGCGAACGGCACCGTCGCGAGCCCGTCGATCGGGCGGAACAGCAGGTTCGAATCGCCGATCACCAGGATGTGCTTGTCCTTCTCGTAGCGGTGCGTCCAGACCAGCCCCTCCTGCTCCATCAGCCGCGCGCAGAAGTTGAAGTAGCTCTCCTGGTACATCACGACATATTCGAGCGGCTTCTGGGCCGTCCGGATATCGAACACGAAATCGGAGAAGCCGTGCTCCTGGAAGATCTCGGTGAGGATGTCCTGCGCGGTCTTGTTCTGGAAGATCCGGCAGTCGGTCGAGCGCGTCAGGAACCAGAACCACGGCACCGCCGTCAGGTGATACTGCGTGACGTTGCCGGGATTGCCGGCCCGGTCGAACGACGCGACGTAGCCGTCGAAGTATCGGTCGTTGTCGGCGGCGCCCGATGCGACGACGCGCTCCAGCGTCGACAGGCGAGCCTGCTGGTCGAACCGGATCTTGACCTGCTGGCCGATCAAATCCTCGGGGCGCAGATCGTGGCGATGCGACAGCAGGTCGAGATGGATTTCCGGCAACCGGTTCACGTGCTCGTCGACGACGGCGGCGCTGACCAGCAGCACGTCCGGGCCGAGCGGCGTATCAAGTGTGACGTAACGGTTGAGCTGGGTCAGGCGCGCGGGGTTGGCGGCGCCGTTGATCGCCTCGGCGATCGCGCCGGGCGTCTTGTCCATCAGCGAGAAGCCGGTCTGCGCGAGCTGCATCGCGCGCTGGACGGTGTCGACGTGCCCGGCCAGGCCCGCGAGCGGCCCGAGGCTGCCGGCGACACTCGACGCAACCGGGCCGGCGAGACCGCCGAGCGCGCTCAACGAGCCGAACGCACTACCGCCCATTCCTGTGGGAATACCCCCGTTCGGAGCGAAACTCATGCTTGTTCCTTCTTGTGTTCTCAGGTTCCAGGTGCCGGCTGATCGGCCCGAAGCCCCGATAATGTAGGACAAAACCCGGACGCGTGAAAGACACCCGCAAACGTTTCCGTTCAGGCCCCCGATAATACAAAAACAGGCCGGCGGCCGGCCGCCCCGGCGCGGCTGCCCATGCGCGAAGCGCCGCGCCAACACGCGCGGAACACGACACAATCTGCATGAAACGTGTGACAGATCCGTACGGGGCGAGGCATCGCCCCTGTCACGATGAAATAGTGCGAACGCTCGGGAGGGAAACGCGCGCCGTCAGGCACGACAGCGCCGCTATGCTCTATCGATCATCGCGTTCGATAGCATGACTGCCGGTGCTTGCAAACGCCTTTCACGTGGCCCAGGGAAACCGCCCCCGTCACCGCGGCGACACCACGATCGCCGCCCGCCGGTTCTGCGCCCGCCCGCCTGGCGTCTTGTTGTCCCCGACCGGATCGCTCTTCCCCTTCCCGACGATCGCGATGCGCTTCGTATCGAGCCCGACGTCGACCAGTTCAAGCGCAACGACCTCCGCCCGCCGTTTGGACAACTCGAGGTCATACTCGTCTACGCCCTCCTGGTCGGAGTAGCCATAGACCCGTACCCCGTTAATCCCCGCCGACCGGAGCGTGCGACCGATCCTTTCGACGATCCGCCGCACATCGGGCTTGAGGTTGTAGCGATCGAAATCGAACAGGATCGGCCCGGTCGAGCCGAACTCGAAACCCTGCTGGGTTTCCTGGAAACCGGCCGACTTGAGCGCCGTGACCTGCGTCTGCGTCAATCCACGATGAAGCGGCGGCGTCTTGCAGCCTCCCAGCAGCATGCACAAAAGCAGCGCGCTGCCGACGCACAAGCGCCCAAAGCCCACCGGAAACGTGTTGTTCATCATTGACCCCTTCGATTGCACCCGCATCGCGAGCGCTCTTTCAACCCACTGCCGCGGCCTCGCCCGCAGCGTGAAACGATGAACCTCAAGCCGCCCCCGCGACCCCTTCCGCCAGTTGCCACGAGCCTGGCCGGGCGCGCTTGGCGCGGTACATCGCGGCATCCGCCGCCCGCAGCAAACCGCTCGCATCCGACGCGTGATCGGGATACAGCGCAACGCCGGCACTCATCATGGTGGCCACCACGCGGCCGTCGGACAGCTCGATCGACGGCGCCATGCCGGACAGGATCTCGTCAGCAATACGACATACGCTACCCGCTTCGCGCACGGCCGGCAGCATCACCGCGAATTCGTCGCCGCCCAGGCGCGCGACCAGGTCGGCCTCGCGCACCTGCGTGCGCAGCCGTGACGCGATGCCGATCAGCACCGCGTCGCCGGCGTCGTGGCCGAGGCAGTCGTTGATTTCCTTGAAACGGTCGCAATCGAGATACAGGATCGCGACCCGCTGCCCCGTGACCCCGGCTTCGCCGAGGGCGAGTGCAAGACGCGATTCGAACTGCACGCGGTTGGGCAGCCCCGTGAGCGCATCGTGCGTCGCCTTGTGTTCGAGCGACGCGTTCTCGTCGCGCAGCGTGTTCTGCCAGTCTTCGAATTCGTCGAGCAGCGCATTGAAGTCGTCGCCGAGCTGGTTGAGCTCGGCAATCGACGCGGGCTCGACGCGCTGCGCGAACGCACGTTCGCGCCGCACCGCGTGGGCGACGCTGGCCAGCGCGCGCAACGGCGAAACGATATTGCGCAACAGGCGCTTCGAGCTGATATATGCGCCGATCACGCTAACGGCCAGGCAACCGAGAATGCCGCCCACGCCGCCAAGCAGGAATCCGAAGAACTGATGGCCGCGGCCGCGTACGACGACGTGGCCGACGACGATGCCGTCATGCACCACCGGCGCGGTCACGGGCCCCGGCAGCGCGAGGTCGGCGACGACGCGTTCGAGCCGCGCGATCCCGCTGCCGGCGGGCAACTGCCACGTCGCGAACGGCTGGTCCTTGCTATCCGTCACCACCACCTGTGCGACGTCCTCGTCGCTGGCGATCAGCCCGATCGCCTCGGCCGCCGCGACGCGGTCGCCAAATACGAGCGCGGCCTCGACCGTATAACCGAGCGAGCGGGCCAGCAGGTTCAGGTTGTTGCCGGCATACGCACGCAATGCGATCACGGCCACCACGATCAACGACACGGCGGCCATCGCGACGGCGACGAACGCGAGGCGCAGGTGCGCGCGGCGCAGCACGCTTTGCAGCGTCGGGCGCGGCACGCGCCGCAGCGAAACGGGCGGGGCGGGCCGTGTCATGGCGCCCCCGGCCGCCGCGCGAGATTGAGCACGTTCGGATGCACGCGCACGCCGCTGCGTGCGACTGCGTCGAGATTGATGTCGAACGACACGCGTTCGCCGTCGACGTTGAGACAGAACATGCCGCCCGCGGTGCAGGATGGATCGTGTTCCGAAATCGTCAGCACCGGATGGCCGGCCACCGCAGCTCTCACGCGCGCTCTCTCATCTGCGCCCAGGTTGCCGAGATAGACGATGTCGCAGGCGATGCCGAGCGCGGGATCGTCGAAGCGCACACGCTGCACGTCGAGCAGTGTCGAGCCGGCCTGCAGCGTGTCGGTCAGGCCGCGCGCATAGTCGGGTCGGCCCGTGACGCACAGATGCAGGCGAACGGGTGTCGTCGGCCAGCGGGTGAAACTGACGATGCCCAGCACGACCTGGCGCACGGCCGTGTCGTGTGACGCAACAGCGGGATCGGCGGGATCGGCAGGGGTCGCGGCGGCAACCATGCGCACCATGTCGGCCGGATCGACAGCCTCGGCGGCCGCCCCGGCCAGCACGGCCTGCGCGGCCCCCAGAACGCAAACGATTGCGGCCAGCGCGTGGCGCAGCGGAGCGGTTCGACCAGGACGGCCGGGCACCGTTCGCGCGGCGATTGCCGCCGCGTCCGCTGGCGTCGCTGCAGTCGCGAGACTGGCAGCCGACGCGCACACTTTCGCATCCATGATGGCAACATCCGCTGGCGTCGCTCCGGCGCTGCCTCCCGCCTCCCTCCATGCGCGTGCAGGCACCGAATTACGCGCATGATGGCTTCATCTTAGGTAAAAATTCGCATCACCAACCAGTGGGAAACACCCGCGAGAAGCGGGGGAAAGTCTGCGGAATCGGCGTTTGCGCACGACACTGCCGGCGAACGCGTTCGCCGACGTCGATCCGGTTGCGACGTCGGCAAATTGATCAGCGGATTGGCGGCCGATGCAGGTCAAACTTCATACGTTCCGTCACGCTACGCGACCGCCGACAAATCGAAAGGCGTCTCCCGCAACCGCTTCCCCGTCAGCCGGAACACCGCGTTCGCGATCGCCGGCGTCACCGCCGGGCTCGACAGCTCACCGACGCCGCCCGGCTTCGCCGGATCGCCCTGCACGATATGAATGTCGGTCTCGGGCATGTCGTTCATCCGCATCACGCGATACGTATCGAAGTTCGACTGTTGCACACGGCCGTGCCGGAAATCGATGCGATCGGACGTCGCATGGCCGAGCCCCCACATCAGGCCGCCGTACAGTTGCTCGTCGACGCCGGCCGGCGACACCGCGATTCCGCAATCGGCGACGCACGTCAGCTTCTCCACACGCACCGCGCCGTCCTTGCGTACGACACGCGCGACCACCGCGACATAGCTGTCGTACGCCTGGTTCGTCGCGATGCCGAGTGCGACACCGTCCGGCAGCGGCTGCCCCCACCCCGCCCGTTGCGCCGCCTCGCGCAGCACGGCCGCATGGCGCGGCCGGTCGCGCATGTGCGCGAGCCGGAATTCGACCGGGTCGCGCCGTGCCGCATGCGCGGCCTCGTCCATCAGCGATTCGACTGCGAACACGTTCGGGATGTAGCTCACCGCGCGAAACCAGCCGGTCGGCACGCCCGTCTCCATCCGGATCCAGCCGATGTCGCGATGCGGCGCCGCATACGCGAACTCCCATTTCGTGAGCGCCTCGGTCGTGCTGAAATCCATCCGGTCGGTGCGCTCCAGATAGCCGGGCTCCCACTGTTGCGGCGATGCGGGCATCACGCCGCGCAGCCACAGCGATGCCAGATTGCCCTGCGCATCGAGCACGGCGCGCGCGCGGTGGTAACTTGCCGCGTGATAGAACAGCGCACGCATCTCGTCCTCGCGGCTGTTCATCAGCTTCACCGGCTTGCCGGTCTTCACCGCGAGCCAGGTCGCCTCGAACAGCCAGTACTTCGATTCGCGTGCGCCGAAGCTGCCGCCCGACACCAGCTCGTGCAGCGTCACGCGATGCGAAGGAATGCCGCCGATCACTTCGGCCGCTTCCATCGCGGTGGACGGCACCTGCAGCCCGCCCCAGTATTCGATGCCGCCGTTGCGCGCCCACACGGTGAGGTTGATCGGCTCCAGCGGATTCGCGGCCTTGTGCGGCATCGCATACGACGCCTCGATCGTGCGCGCGCCGGCCGTATGGGCCTTCGCCGGATCGCCGTCGGCAATCGTCGGCACGACGCGCGCGGCCGGATCGTCGACCCACGCGGCCTGGCGCGCGGCGAGCGTGCTGCTGTCGAACGTCTCGAACAGGCTGTCCTCCCATTCGATCGTCAGCGCGGCCTGCCCTTTATGTGCTGACCAGTAGTCGTCCGCGAGCACCGCGACGCCGGCCTGGTTGCCGCCGAGCACATCGGGGCGCGGCGGAATCTGCAGCACGTCGCGCACGCCGGGAATCGCGAGCGCCGCCTTCGCATCGACGCTGCGCACGCGGCCGTCGATCACCGGCGCGCGCGTGACGACCGCGACCAGCATCCCCGGCAGCGACACGTCGATGCTGTACGGAAACGAACCATCGGCCTTCTGCGCGGCGCCGCGCTTCTTGCGCAGCTTGCCGATGTAGCGGAACTGCGCGGGATCTTTCAGCACGACCTGTTTCGGCGCCGGCAACTGCGCGGCCGCCGATGCAAGCGAGCCGTACGTCGCCCGGCGGCCGCTCGCCGCATGCAGCACGGCACCGTCTGCCGTCGTACACGCAGCGACGGGCACACCCCATTGATGCGCCGCCGCCTCGACGAGCATCGCACGCGCGGTCGCGCCCGCACGACGCAGCCGGTCGTACTCCATCGCGACGCTCGTGCTGCCGCCGGTCGAGAACACCTTCCACAGCGGGTGGATGTAATCGGCGAAGAACGGATCTTCCGGCGTGATCACATCGACCCGGAACGGATCGACGTCGAGCTCCTCGGCCACGACTGCTGCGAGCGCGGTGCGCGTGCCGGTGCCCGAATCGTGCTTGTGCACGACGAGCTTGATCGTGTCGTCGGGCAGCACGCGCACCCAGGCGTTCGGTTCGAATTCGCCGGCGGACGGATGAGGATCGCCACTGGCGCTCTTGCCTGCGGCCACCGCGTCGGGCATCCGGAAGCCGATCGCGATGCCTGCGGCAAGCAGTGCCGAACCCTGCTTGAGGAAGCGCCGGCGCGGCGTGCCGTCGTCGTGCGGTGCGTCCGGTGCATCCGGTGCGTGGTCGTCGCGCATGTCACGCCTCCTTCGCGGGTTCGGCCGCGGCCTTCAGCGCCGGATCGCCGGACGCCGCACGCTTGATCGCGCGGTGAATGCGCGCATACGTGCCGCAGCGGCAGATGTTGCCCGACATCGCCTGCACGATCGCGTCGTCGTCCACCGGCTGCCCGCCCTTCAACAGCGCGGCTGCCTGCATCAGTTGCCCCGGCTGGCAATAGCCGCATTGCGGCACGTCCTCGGCCACCCACGCGAGCTGCAGCGGATGCCGCCCGTCCGGCGACAGCCCCTCGATCGTCGTCACGTGCCGCCCGTGCGCAGCGACGGCCGGAATCAGGCATGCGCGTACGGCCTGCCCTTCGAGATGCACGGTGCACGCGCCGCACAGGCCCTTGCCACAGCCGAACTTCGTGCCGGTGAGCTTGAGCCGGTCGCGCAGCACCCACAGCAACGGCATATCCTCCGGTACATTCTCGAGCGAATGGCGTGTATCGTTCACGACGATGTCGATCATGCGCTGTCTCCTGATTCGCATTCATGATGTCGGCCCGCGTCCGTCGCGCGGTTCCGGAGCATTATCGAAACGCGATGCACGGGTACGCCAGCGATCATTTCGTCGATTCCCTGTCAGTCGGACTAACAGATGCTCAAGCGATACCCTTCGATCCAGTCGATGCAGGCGTTTCTGCAGGCCGCGCGGGTCGGCAGTTTTTCCAGCGCAGCACGCCAGCTGGCGCTCACGCACAGCGCGATCAGCCAGCAGATTCGCTCGCTCGAGGAATTCATCGGCCAGCCGCTGTTCGCCCGCGCCGGCGGCCGCGTGATGCTGACCGATGCCGGCACGCTGTTCGCGAACCAGTTGTCGGACGGGCTCGAACAGATCGATCGCGCGCTGTCGTCGGTGAAGGGACGCACGACCGGGCCGTCGCTGCGGCTCGACGTCGATCCGGAGCTGATGCAGGGCTGGCTGCCCGCGCGACTGCCGGCACTGATGCACACGCTCGACGGCACGACGCTGACGGTACTGTCCGCGCCGCGCCACGACCGCGATGCATTCGATCGCGTCGATGTTGCGCTGCGCTACGGCTACGGGGAATGGGAAGGCGTGGACAGCGCGCTGGTCTGCCCCGACCGGCTGACCGCGATGGCCGCGCCCGCGCTGCTCGAACGTTACGGGCTGACCGCGCCGCTCACGCCCGAACAGGTGCTCGAACTGCCGTTGCTCGGCTACACGAAGCGGTCGTGGATTCCGTGGCTCGAAGCGGCCGGGCTCGAACCCGTCGAACCGGAAACGATCGCCGTGTTCGACAACGCGGCGGGGCTCGTCGCGACGCTCGCGTCAGGGCTCGGTGCCGGGCTGGTGCGCGGGCTGCTCGCCGCCGATGCGCGCCGCGACGGCCGGCTCGTCGAACTCTGCACGATCGCGATTCCGACCCACTACAACCTGCATGCGATCTGGCCGCGCGAGCGCCATGCGCGCGTGAAGCCGCTGATCGATGCGATCGGCGCGCTCGTCGCGCAATCGCTCGGGCACTGATACGCGCCGCTACGCGTTGAACTCCGCCGCGACCTCGCGCACGGTGTCGAGGAACGCGCCGAGCACCGCGGACGTATCGTCCGCGCGGTAACGCGCCTGCAGCGATACCTCGAGCTCCGGCGGCAGCAGCGGCACGAACGCGACGCCGCCCGTCGAGATCTGCCGCGACGACGCGGGCAGCAGCGCGACGCCCAGCCCTTCGCGCACCAGCGACAGCAGCGTGTGCACTTCGACGACCTCGTGTGCGATCTGCGGCGTGAAACGCGCGTCGACGCAGCTCTGCTGCAGGAAGCGCGCCAGTTGCGAGTGCCGCAAGCCGAATGACACGAACTGTTCGCCGGCCAGCTCGGCGAGCGCGATCGCGTCGCGCGACGCGAGCGGATGGCCGGACGGCAGCACGGCCACGGCCGTTTCGCGCACAACGATCTCGCTGCGGATCGACGGATCGTCCTGGAACAGCCGGAAGAAACACACGTCGAGCCGCTTCTCCTTCAGCGCGTCGATCTGCGCGGCCGGCGTCATCTCGTGCAGCGACCAGTGCACGTGCGGATGGCGCTCGGCGAACACGCGCAACGCACGTGGAATCGGCACGACCATCGCCGAGCTGATGATGCCGACCGCGAGCCGCCCCACTTCCCCGCGCCCCGCGCAACGCGTGAGATCGATCGCGCGATCGAACTGCGCGACGATCAGCGGCACCTGCTCCTTCAGTGTTTTCCCTGCCTCGGTCAATTCGACGCGATGCTGCGAGCGCACGAACAGAGCGGTGCCGAGCTGCTCTTCGAGCAGCCTGATCTGCTGGCTCAACGGCGGCTGCGAGATATGGAGCCGCGCGGCCGCGCGCCCGAAATGCAGTTCGTCGGCCAGCACCGCGAAGTAACGCAACACACGCATGTCCATATCGCAAACGTATCAAGAGCGTCAGTAAAAAATATTGTACAGAGCACATTCGGCTGGTGACACTCGATCCCAAGCAGCAGTGCACGTCGCAGTGTGTCACTCGATGCCGGCGAGGGGAAGGCGCAAAAAAATAATGCGCCTTGCAAAGGGCCGCATGAATCCGACCGACGGGTCGCTTCATCGACGTGCCTGCCCGCGATACGGCAACCGGCTTTTCCGGTTCCTCTCAAGGAGATCGAGTAGATGATCATCGACACCAGCTGTTACCCGACGAATCTCGTCGACCTCGCATGGCGTCACGACGGCCCGCCGTTCACCGGCGAGCGCCTGATCGAGACGATGAACGGCCCCTTCCTCATCAACGGCAAGCCGCGCCGCGTCGACAAGGCATTCATCCAGCCGCCGCAAGGCAACACCATCTATACGTACACCGACGGCGAGAAGTCGGGCGCCGAATCGATCGACGCGTACATGGCGTACACGGTCGAGATGGTGCGCAAGCACCCCGACCGCTTCATCGGCTGCTTCGTCTACAACCCGCGCTGCGGCGTGGAGAACGGCGTGAACGCGATCGATCACTACGTGCGCAAGCTCGGCTTCAAGATGGTGCAGTTCCAGGCCAACATGCATGCGTACCGGCCCGACCGCGCGCTCGACTGGCTGCGCCCCGCGCTGAAGAAGTGCGCGGAGCTCGGCGTGCTCGTGAAGCTGCACACCGGCGACGGCCCGTACAGCATCCCGACCGAGTGGGTGCCGATGATCAAGGAATTCCCGACGGTCAATTTCATCATGGCGCACTTCGGTGTGCAGACCGGCGGCGTCTACTGTTTCGAGCCGTTCCAGCTCGCGATGGACCTGCCGAACGTGTATTGCGAATCGGGCTGGTGCCTGCAGTCGCGGATCGTCGAATTCGCGAAGGTGCTGCCGAAGCACAAGATCCTGTTCGGCTCCGACACGCCGCCGAACGAACCGGGAATGTGGCTGCGGTTGCTCGAAGTGCTCTGCTTCGATCCGCCGCAAGGGATGAATCTCGACGAGGACACGCTCGAGGACTACCTCGGCAACAACACGGCCCGGATGATCGGTCTCGAACCGACGCCCGCGCCGCGCACCGTCGACGAAGCGAAAGCGCTGCTCGCCGCCTGACGCCCGCGCCCCTCTCTCCCGATTCCGGAGCATTGCATGATCATCGATACGCACCTGCACCCGACCAACCTCGTCGACGAGGCCTGACGCCACACCGGCGAACCGTTCACCGGCGAACGCCTGCTCAAGATGATGGACGGCCCGTACATCATCAACGGCAAGCCGCGCCGCATCGACATGGGCTTCATCCAGCCGCCGCCCGGCAACACCGGCTATCGCGACGGCAACCGTCGCGGCCGCGAAGGCATTCGCGACTACATGGCGTACATCGCCGAACTCACGCAGAAGTACCCCGACCGCTTCATCGGCAACTTCACGTACAACCCGCGCTGGGGCCCGGAGAACGGCGCGGCGGAGCTCGAATTCCACATCAGGGAGTACGGCTTCAAGATGGTGAAGCTGCACGCGAACATGCACGGCTACCGGCCCGATCGCGCGCTCGACTGGCTGCGCCCGGCGATGAAGGTCTGTGCGAAGTACAACATCGTCGTGCTGATCCACACCGGCGACGGCCCGTACACGATCCCGACGCAGTTCTACCCGATCATCCGCGAGTTTCCGATGGTGAACTTCATCATCGGTCACTTCGGCATCCAGACGGGTGGCAACTACTCGTTCGAAGCATTCTGGATGGCGATGGATACGCCGAACGTGTACTGCGAATCGGGCTGGTGCTACCAGTCGCGGATCGTCGAGTTCGCCCGCGAGCTGCCGCGCAACAAGATCGTGTTCGGCACCGATTCGCCGCCGAACGAACCCGGCATGTGGCTGCGCGAGCTGGAGATGCTGTGCGGGCCCGCGCCGCAGGGGATGGATCTCGACGAGGACGGCCTCGAGGACTACATGGGCAACAACATCGCCCGCCTCGTCGGCATCGAGCCGACCAGGCCGCCGAAGGATCTCGACGAAGCGCAGAAGCGCCTCACGTCGACCTACCTGTAACGCGCCGGCAGCCGGATCGCGTGCCGCCTCGAACACGCGCGCGATCCGGTCTTTCCCCTTCCGTATCCGACGGAGTGCATCATGGCGTCCAGCCTTTTCGCCGAGCAGCAGGATTTCCATCACTTCGCGAACGCGTATCGCGAACGCTTTCCGGACGACGTGCTGACGCTCGCGCAGCCGCTGTCCGCCGACCAGGACGTCACGGCCGTCGTCGCGTCGCTCGCCGCACGCGGGCGGCACGAGATGCTCGTCTGCGAGCGCGTCGACGGTCTTTCGACACCGCTCGTCACCAACGTGTTCGCATCCCGCACGCGCATCGGCCGGCTGTTCGGCGTCGATGCGAACGGCCTGTTCGACGCGTGGCAGCAGTGCGCGAACGCGCCCGTCGCGCCGGTCGTCGTGCCGCACGGCCCCGTGCTCGATCAGGTGACCGAAGGCGATGCGGTCGATCTCGCACAACTGCCGATGATCCGCCACTTCGAAACCGATCGCGGGCCTTACGTGACCAACGCGGTGATCGTCGCCGAAGATCCGGTGACGGGCGTCGCGAACCTCAGCTACCACCGCTCGATGCCGCATGCGCGCAACGCGCTGGCGACGAGCCTCCATTCGCGCGGCCATCTGTGGCGAATGCTGCAGACCGCGAAGGCGCGCGGCGACACGCTGAAAGTCGCGATGGTGATCGGCGCGCATCCGCTGTTCATGCTCGCGGCCGCCGCACGCGTGCCGTTCGGCGCGGACGAGCGCGCCATCGCCGGCGGGCTGTTCGGCGCGCCGCTGCAGCTCGTGCGCACGCCGCATCACGGCATCGGCGTGCCGGCCGCCGCCGAGTTCGTGCTCGAAGGCACGATCGATCCCGACGCGCATGCCGAAGAAGGCCCGTTCGGCGAATTCACCGGCTACTCGTCGGACCGCTCGACCAACAACGTGCTGCGCATCGACGCAATGATGCGGCGCAAGGACGCGTGGCTCGTCGACGTGGTCGGCGGCCCGTACGCGGAGCACCTGACGCTTGCGCGGCTACCGCGTGAAGCCGAGATGAGCGAAAAGCTGAAGGCGCGCTTTCCTTCCGTCACCGCCATTCACTATCCGAATTCCGGCACGCACTTCCACTGCTACGTCGCGCTGAAGCAGTCGCGCGACGGCGAAGCGCGCCAGATCATGCTCGCGCTGCTCGGCTGGGACCCGTACCTGAAGAACGTCATCGCGGTCGACAGCGACGTCGACATCTCCGACGACGCGCAGGTGCTGTGGGCGATCGCGACGCACTTCCAGCCGCACCGCGACCTGTTCGTCGTCGACGGCCTGCCCGGCAGCCCGCTCGATCCGTCGTCATCGGCCGACGGCACGACGTCGCGGATGGGAATCGACGCGACGCGCGGCTCGCGCTTCGACGGCGTGCGCGCACGTGTCGGCGACGCCGCGATGCAGCGCGCCGCGCAAGTGATCGCGCAACTCGGCGGAGCATCGCGATGAGCGCGCGGCGGCTCGTGGTCGGCATCAGCGGTGCGTCCGGCTTCGTGTACGGGATGCGGCTGCTCGCGCTGCTGCGCGAACTCGACATCGAGACGCACGTGGTCGTATCGCGCGCCGCCGCGCTGACGATGGCGCACGAGACCGACTTCCGGCTGTCGGACATCACCGCGCTCGCGAGCGTGCTGTACCGCAGCGACGACATCGCGGCGCCGATCTCGAGCGGATCGTTCCGCACGCTCGGGATGATCGTCGCGCCGTGCTCGATGAAGACGCTCGCCGAGATCGCGAGCGGTCTTTCATCCGGCCTGATCTCGCGTGCGGCCGACGTCGTGCTGAAGGAGCGCCGCCGGCTCGTGCTGCTCGCACGCGAGACGCCGTACACGCTCACGCATCTGCGCAACATGGCCACCGTCACGGAAATGGGCGCGATCGTCGCGCCGCCCGTGCCGGCGTTCTATGCGCGCCCTGCTTCGCTCGACCAGATGATCGACCACACGCTCGGCCGCGTGCTCGACCTGTTCGACCTCGATTCCCGCACCGTCCATCGCTGGAAGGACAGCGAATCCCCGCACAACCCGCAGCCCAACCGACTCAACGGAGACGCATCATGACCCACATCCACACCACCCACAGCGACGTCGAAAAGATTCCGGTCACCGTGCTCACGGGCTTTCTCGGGGCGGGCAAGACGACACTGCTGAACTACATCCTGCGCGAGAAGCACGGCCGCAAGATCGCGGTGATCGAAAACGAGTTCGGTGAAATCGGCATCGACGGCGGCCTCGTGCTCGAATCGACCGAGGAAATCTACGAGATGACCAACGGCTGCGTGTGCTGCGTCGGCGCGGTGCGCGAGGATCTCGTGCGGATCGTGCGAATGCTCGTCGCGCGCCCCGACCGGCTCGATCACATCATCGTCGAGACGAGCGGCCTCGCCGATCCGTATCCGGTCGCGCAGACCTTCTTCCTCGACGATCCGATCGCGAAGGAAGTCGCGCTCGACGCGGTCGTCACGATGGTCGATGCAAAGCATATCCGCGCGCATCTCGACGATCTGGTGCTCGACGGCCGCGACAACCAGGCCGTCGACCAGATCGTCTGCGCGGACCGGATCGTGATCAACAAGGTCGACCTCGTCGACACGCCCGACGTCGATTCGCTGACCGCGCGGCTGCGCGAGCTGAACACGACGGCCGAGATCGTCGCGTCGAGCTACGCGCAGGTCGACCTCGACCGCATCCTCGGGATCGGTGCGAACGAATTCGCGCAAATCCTCGTCGAGAGCGACGGGCTGCAGGCCGATGCGCCGCATGCGGACGAACATGCGCACGAGCATGAACATGAGCACGAGCACGACGGCCACGCTCACGACGCCCACGCCCACGACGACGATCACGACCACCACGAACACGACGAAAGCGTGTCGTCGGTCGGCATCGAAGTCGATGCGGATGTCGATCTCGATGCGCTCGAAGCGTGGCTCGGCGAGCTGCGCCGCGCCGATACCGCGAACCTGTTCCGGATGAAAGGCATCCTCGCCGTGCAAGGCCGTGCGCAGCGCTACGTGCTGCAGGGCGTACACGGCGTGATCGAACTGCGCGCCGCGCAGGCGTGGGGATGCGAGCCGCGCTCGTCGCGCATCGTTTTCATCGGCCGCGATCTCGATCGCGCCGCGCTGACCGACCGTTTCCATGCCTGTCTCGCCGCGGCGGTCGCGGCCTGACGGGCACGCCAGGCGGGCGCATCGCGCGTCCGCCCGATAACGAACCTCAGAGGACACGCCCATGAACGCTGCTTCACATCCCGTCGATCGGGTCCTGCCGCGCCGCCAGATGCTGACGCTCGGCCTGCAACACATGCTCGTCGCCTATATCGGCGCGATCGCGGTGCCGCTGATCGTCGCGTCGGCGTTGAAGATGTCGCCCGCCGACACGACCGTGCTGATCAGCACCGCGCTTTTCTGTTCCGGCATCTCGACGATCCTGCAAACGGTGGGCGTCTGGAAGCTCGGCGTGCGCCTGCCGATCCTGCAGGGCGTCGCCTTCAGCAGCGTCGGCCCCGTGATCGCGATCGGCCTGACGCCGGGCGTGGGGTTCGCGGGCGTGTGCGGCGCGGTGATCGGCGCGGGCATCATCACGACCTTCGCCGCGCCGCTGGTCGGCCGGCTGCGCCGCCTGTTCCCGCCGGTCGTGACCGGCTGCATCGTCACCGTGATCGGGCTGCAGCTGTTTCCGGTCGCGTACCAGTGGGCCGGCGGCGGCGACGCGGCGAAGCTGCAGTTCGGCGAGCTGTCGTTTCTCGCGGTCGCGCTCGTCGTCGCGGTCGTGATCCTCGCGGTCAACCGCTTCGCGAACGCGTTCCTGCGCAACCTGTCGGTGCTGATCGGGCTCGTCGCCGGCAGCCTGCTCGCGATCGCGCTCGGGATGGGCAATTTCACGAACGTCGCGGCCGCGCCGTGGTTCACCGTGCCCTACCCGTTCCACTTCGGAACGCCGGTGTTCGCGATCGTGCCGGTGCTGACGATGGTCGTCGTGATGATCGTGCAGATGGTCGAGTCGATGGGCCTGTTCGTCGCGATCGGCGACATCGTCGAGAAGCAGGTGAGCGAGGAGGACGTCGTGCGCGGGCTGCGGGCGAACGGCGTCGCGAGCGCGATCGCCGGCACGTTCGCCGCGTTTCCGTTCATCGCGTTCATGGAGAACGTCGGGCTCGTGATCCTGACCGGCGTGCGCAGCCGCTGGATCGTCGCGGTCAGCGGCGTGCTGATGTGCGTCGTCGCGCTGGTGCCGAAGATCGGCGCGATCGTCGCGTCGACGCCGTCGGCCGCGCTCGGCGGTGCGGGTATCGCGATGTTCGGCGTGGTCGTCGCCGCCGGCGTGCAGACGCTGGCGAAAGTCGACTTCGAAGGCAACCGCTACAACGTGCTGATCGTCGGCTTCACGATCGCGACCGCGCTGATTCCGGTGATGGCGCCGAAGGTGTTCGCGCACATGCCCGACTGGACGCAACCGTTCCTGCACAGCGGTGTCGTGCTCGCGTGCCTCGTATCGGTCCTGCTCAATGCCTTGCTCAATGGCGTGCCGGCGGCGGCGCCCGTCGAATCGCACGCGCATGCCGACGCCGCGCACCACAGCCCGATGGCGCGCGAGTGCGACTGACGGGCTTCATGCCGCGCGCGGCGTCGAGCCTA
>NZ_JAAGPB010000018.1:0-237 GCF_017104585.1 Burkholderia sp. Ac-20392 | reverse complement strand
AAAAAAAACACCCCCCCCCCCCCCCCCCCCCCCCTCACCCCCCCCCGATTCCATAGCCCCATCATATCGCTCCGTTCCTCTGATATCCCCACCACCGCACGCTCTTCGTCAGCGATCCCGTGCATCACAAAATAGCTGTCGCGCTTCGCTCCGATATCGCCTCCGCCCGTCTGCCCCTCCGCCACGCTCCCCTCCCGTTCGTGCTGCACTCCCTTTGCACGCTCCCACTCCTCCCCC
>NZ_JAAGPB010000205.1:0-14324 GCF_017104585.1 Burkholderia sp. Ac-20392 | reverse complement strand
CCGCTTGCCGCCGGCTGCCGCGTGCGCGTCACCGGCCGCCACGGGCTGCTGCTCACCGTCGCGCCGCTCTACGACGTGCCGGGGCAGGAACACCATCAAGAACAACACCAAGGAGAACCTTCATGATCGGTTACACGTTCGGCTTCAGCAGCGTCCTGATCGTCTTCGTCGTCGTGCTCGTCGCGTCGTCGATCCGCATCTTCCGCGAGTACGAGCGCGGCGTGGTGTTCATGCTCGGCCGGTTCTGGAAAGTGAAGGGGCCGGGGCTCGTGCTGATCATCCCGATCGTCCAGCAGGTCGTGCGGATCGACCTGCGCACCGTCGTGTTCGACGTGCCCGCGCAGGACGTGATCACGCGCGACAACGTGTCCGTGAAGGTCAATGCGGTCGTGTATTTCCGCGTGGTCGATCCGGAGAAGGCGGTGATCCAGGTGGCGCGCTTCTTCGAGGCAACGAGCCAGCTCGCGCAGACGACGCTGCGCGCGGTGCTCGGCAAGCACGAACTCGACGCGCTGCTCGCCGAGCGCGAGCAGTTGAACGCCGACATCCAGAAAACGCTCGACGCGCAGACCGATGCGTGGGGGATCAAGGTATCGACGGTCGAAATCAAGCACGTCGACCTGAACGAGACGATGATCCGCGCGATCGCGCGGCAGGCCGAGGCCGAGCGCGAGCGGCGCGCGAAGGTGATTCATGCGGAAGGCGAACTGCAGGCGTCGGAGAAACTGCTGCAGGCCGCGCAACGGCTCGCGCTGCAGCCGCAGGCGATGCAGCTGCGCTACCTGCAGACGCTGACGACGATCGCGGCGGACAAGAACTCGACGATCGTGTTTCCGCTGCCGGTCGATCTGCTGGGGGCGTTGCTGGAGCGGATGGGGGGGAAGCGGGAGGGGTGAGGCAGGCATTGAACGCCGGCACGGACGCCGTGACTTGTGCGGCGAGCACGTCGCTTTCGACGCGATTCAATTTTGACGTGCCGTCGATACTTCGCTAGCATCACCGATGAAAACGCTGGGGACGCCTCTCGACGATGCGCAACACTCCAGACGGCAAAAGGACGCGCAAGCGTCCTTTTTTATTGCCGAATTTCTATCGACCTGGCACGCCCGTCGGGTGCCGGATCCGCCCCTTTTGCCGGATTCAGTGTCGCCCCGATGCCAGGCGCTTCGGGCAGCAGCCCCCTCGGCATCTGCCTCCAATCTAGAGCTTCCCCTCCATTTCCCCCTTCCATTAGGACAAATCCTCACCCCAGGGGGCTGGCGCGCGTCCCGGAACCGTCTATGATCATTACATCGCCCAATGACACATTAAATGCTGACTGAATAACCCGCACCGGTGACGCCGGCGGGCGCGTTCCGGATCAGCGCCCCAAACGGAGACGCATCATGGCCGACCACCATCCGCTGCCGGAAGTCCACCTCGCCGAGCTGCCGCAATTCCGCGCGGTCCAGCAGCTTGCGTACCGCTGCGTCGAAACCGTCGGCGCGATGCTCTACCCCGGCATCACCGAAAAGGAAGCCGCGCGCCTGCTGACCGAATGGCTGCAGGACAACGGCGTGCACGACTGGCTGCACAAGCCGTTCGCGTGGTTCGGCGACCGCACCGCGTTCGAAGGCTTCTCGGGCCTCAAACACATGGGCGGCTTCAATCTCGCGTTCTTCCCGAGCAACCGCCAGCTCGAGACCGACATGCCGGTGATCCTCGACGTCGCGCCGGTGCTCGACGGCATCGTGGCCGACGTCGGCTACGCGCACTGCCTCGGCCACAACCCGATCCTCGAACAGCTGCAGGACGACCTGATGGACCACCGCGACATGATCGTGCGGCTCGTGAAGGAGCGCCGGTCGATGGCCGAGGTCGCGCAGGAAGTCGACGCGCTGTGCCGCCGCCAGGGCGTCGAGCCGCGCCACAAGGCCTATCCGTTCAAGGTGCTCGCGCATCGCGTCGCGAAGATCCACAAGCTGTCGAAACCGCGCTTCGTCGCGCGCTTCGGGCTGAACGCCACGCGCAACCTGCTGCTCGACCAGGGCCGCGCGGCGAAACAGCAGGGCTGGTCGCCGCTGTGGTCGATCGACCGCCGCTCCGAGCATGCGCCGGTGCCGGGCCTGTGGGCCGTCGAGCCGCATCTCGGCTTCGCCGGCGTCGGCGCGAAATTCGAAGAGCTGCTGGTCATCACCGAAGACGACGCGTACTGGCTCGACGAAGACCTGCCGCACGTGCGCCGCTGGCAGCGCCGCCAGGCCGAGCGTACGCAGGCCATTGCGACCGTGCCGGCCGCCGCCTGACGCGAACGCGCCCTTCCTCCGACTCCCTGAACGACGGACTCACGATGCAGCCTCTTTCCGACGAAGCGCCGCTGGCCCTGTTCGAATCGGTTCATAGCGAAACGGCAGTCGCCTCCGGCGACCTGACGCTCGCGGTCAAGACCTGGGGCGACCCGGCCCGCTCGCCGGTCGTGCTGGTGCACGGCTATCCCGACGACAGCAGCGTCTGGCAGCACGTCGCGCCGCTGCTCGCGCGCAAGCACCACGTGATCGCGTACGACGTGCGCGGCGCGGGCCTGTCCGGCGTGCCGAAACGCACGGCCGACTACCACCTCGCGAAGCTGACCGACGACTTCGTCGCGGTGATCGACGCGCTCTGCCCCGGCCGCGCCGTGCACCTGATCGCGCACGACTGGGGCTCGATCCAGGGCTGGGAGTTCGTCACCGATCCGCGCCTTGCCGGCCGAATCGCGTCGTACACGTCATGCTCGGGGCCGTGCCTCGACCACGTCGGCTTCTGGCTGCGCGAACGCGTGCTGCGCCCGACGCCCGCATCGCTCGCCAAGCTCGGCGGCCAGCTCGTGCGGTCGTGGTACGTGTACCTGTTCCACCTGCCGTTCATCCCCGAACTCGGCTGGCGGCTGTGGCTCGGCCGCGCGTGGCCGCGCCTGCTGCGCCGGCTCGAGAAAACGCCCGCCACGCCGCGCCCGACGCAGGCCGACGACGGCGCGCGCGGCGTGCGCCTCTATCGCGCGAACTTCATCCGCTGCCTGTTCGCCCCGCGCGAACGCTACGCGCATGCGCCGGTGCAGACGATCGTGCCGCTCGGCGACAAGTACGTGAGTCCCGCGCTGTCCGAGAACCTGTCGCGCTGGGTGCCGCAGTACTACCGTCGCGAGGTCGCGGCCGGCCACTGGCTGCCGCTCGCCGATCCCGCGCGCTTCGCGGATCTCGCCGGGCAACTGATCGACGCGGTCGAATCGGGCAACGAGCCGCCCGCGCTGGCAAACGCGCGCCGCCGCGCAACGAGCGGCCGTTTCAGCGGCAAGGTCGCGGTCGTGACCGGCGCAGGCAGCGGCATCGGCCGCTGCGCGGCGCTCGCGTTCGCCCGCGAAGGCGCAACGATCGTCGCGTGCGACATCGATCTCGCGAGCGCCGAACGCACCGCGCTGGTGATCGGGTTGACCGACGCGCAAGCGCATGCGAAGCGCGTCGACGTCGGGTCCGCCGACGACATGGAAGCGCTGGCGACGTGGGTTGGCAGCGAACTCGGCGGCGCGGACGTCGTGATCAACAACGCGGGCATCGGCATGGCCGGCGGCATCCTCGACACCAGCGCACGGCACTGGGAGCGCATCCTGCACGTGAACCTGTGGGGCGTGATCCATGGCTCGCGGCTGTTCGCGCAGCAGATGGCCGCGCGCGGCACCGGCGGCCACATCGTCAACACCGCATCGGCCGCCGCGTTCGGGCCGTCGCGCGACCTGCCCGCGTATGCGACGACGAAGGCCGCCGTGCTGATGCTCAGCGAATGCATGCGCGCGGAACTCGCGGAGCAAGGCATCGGCGTGACGGCCGTGTGCCCCGGCTTCGCGGAGACCGGAATCATGGCGTCGACGCAATACGCGGGCGCCAATGCACAGGACGAAGCGCGGCTGCGCAAGCGCGCGACGAAGCTGTACCAGATGCGTGGCCTGAAACCCGAAACCGTCGCGCAGGCGATGGTCGACGGCGTGCTGCGCAACCGCCCCGTCGTCGCGGTCGGCGGCGAGGCGCACGCGATGCGCTTCGTCGGCCGCTTCATGCCGTGGCTCGGCCGGATGATCGCCCGCGTCAGCATGGCATCGCATTGACGGCGCACGACGCCGCACAGGGAGACACAGATGACCGATACCGCCGACTATCACAAGATCAAGGCCCGGCACGTGAAGTTCGACTTCAGCGACACGCCGATTACCTGGGTGCCGAACGATCCGGGCAGCACGCACATCATCAACACGCTGAACCTGCTGTTCCCGGAAGGCGAGCTGTGGTTCTGCCGCGTGTACAACAAGGCCCTGCCGCTGATCACCGATGCGCGCCTGCGCGACGAGGCCGAAGGCTTCCTGCGGCAGGAAGCCGTGCATTCGCGTTCGCACGGCGGCGTGCTCAAGCACTACTACGACCGGCACGGGATCGACACGAAGCCGTTCACGCAGAAGCTCAACCGCCTCTTCACGCGCGTGCTCGGCGAGCAGCCGCTCGGGCTGAAGATCGGCCACACGCGTTTCTGGCTGCGCCAGCAGCTCGCGGTGATCGCGTCGCTCGAGCATTTCTTCGGCTATCTCGGCAACTGGGTGCTCAACGCGCACGGGCTCGACGAAGGAAAAGCCGACCCGACGATGGTCGACCTGCTGCGCTGGCACGGCGCGGAGGAAGTCGAGCACCGCACGGTCGCGTTCGACATCTACCGGCACCTGGGCGGCACCTATCCGGAGCGCTGCGTGCACATGGCGTTCGTGATCCTGCTGCTGCTCTACTACATCACGACGGGCGCGAAGTTCATGTACCGGCGTGACCCGGCCGCCGGCCGCTACCCGGGCTTCGTGCTCGCGTGGTGGCAAGGCTCGCGGCGCGGGCACCTGCCGTCGTTCTGGAAAGTGATCGGCGCGGCGCTGCGCTATTTCAAGCCGAGCTATACGCCGCACCACGAGGGCTCGACCGAACAGGCGCTCGCCTATCTCGCCCGCTCGCCGGCCGCGCAGGCGGCCGCGCACGGCGGCAACTGGGGCACGACGAAGGGCGCCTGACCGGGGTTTATTGCCGGCTCGGCGGGCGGCGCCCGCCGAAATGCGTACAATCGCGGCTTCATTTCCCGGAGGTGCCGCGATGGCCATGAAGAAAACCGATCTCGAAAAGAACAAGGCGCTCAAGCTGACGCAAGCGATGAAACAGTCGGGCGCCGCGCGTTTCGGCAAGGGCGCCGACGACGCGGCCAAGCTCGACCGCCGCGCGCAGCGCAAGCTCGACCAGGAACAGGGCCTCGTGCCGTTCGCCTGCAAGCTCAACGCCGACCTCGTCGAACAGCTCAAGGCGCGCGCGGCCACGCACCCGGAAGGGATGACGGGCCTGCTGTCCGAGCTGCTCGTGAACGGGCTCGCGCAACGCGACGCGTGACCGCCACGTATCTCGAAATTTCCGTTGACATTGGTGCGCTGCGACGACACACTCGTTCGCATGCCTACGCTCAAGCCCGCCGCCATCGCGCATAAAACACCAGTGAACGCCAATACGTGGCGATCACCGGGGGCGCTTGTGCGTTAGCATCGAGATTCAGTTGCGCATGTCACAAGGCCTCGCCGGAAACGGATGAGGCCTTTTTGTTTTGGTGCGCGTCATCCCGCCCGGCTCAACGGATGGAGATGACGATGGACCAAGCAAGCCGGCTGGTTGTCTGCCCCGATCGGTGCCGCACCGATGCGATCGCATTGCCGCGGGTCGTGATGCAATTCACGGTCGCGCCGCGCAAGACGCTGACATGGTGCGCGCAAAACGATGCCGAAATCCGTGTGCACGACGCGACGCTGTGGGTCACGCGGCTGGGCAGCGTCGACGATTACTGGATACGAACCGGCGACGTGCTGCGCGTGCGGCGCGGCGATCGCATCTGGATGAGCACCGACGACGACCGTCCGGCCGAAGCATCGATCACGACCGCGTACGCGATGACACGCGGCGCATGGCTGGCGCATGCGCTCGCGCGAATGCGCAGCTTGCTGCGCGAGCGATGTCGAAGTTGAAGCCGAAGTCGTCCATGACGAAAGCGCTGCTGCACACTCGCTACGGGGATGCAGCGGCGTCACGCAATGCCAGGTGCGCACGTCGATGCATCGTGCTCGCCTATCCCGAAAATTGTCGTTGACAACGCAGTTCCACGCAGACAAACTCGTTCGCATGCCTACGTACACGCTCATCGCCGCCGTGATTCATCGATCGATGAACATTCGAAAGAATGGTTCACGGGAGGCGCGTGTGCGTTAGCAGTCGAGCAGTACCGCATGTCACACAAGGCCTCACCGGAAACGGATGAGGCCTTTTTGTTCTGGTGCGCGTCATCCATCCGGCTCACTGAATGGAGAAGACGATGGACCAGGCAAGCCCGCTGTTTGACCGTCCCGATCGGCGCCGCGCCGGCACGATCGCGTTACCGACTGTCGTGATCCGTTTCGCGGTCGCACCGCGCACGACGCTGACGTGGCGCGCGCCGCGGGACGCGGAGCTCCGCGCGCATGGCGCGGCGCTGTGGGTCACGCGCCCGCCGTGCGTCGACGACTACTGGGTGCAGCCCGGCGACGTGCTGCGTATCGCACGTGGCGAGCGCATCTGGCTCGGCACCGATGCCGACCGGTCGGCCGAAGCGACGCTCACGACGGCATTCGTGCGTCGCGGCGAGCGCTTCAGGCGCACGCTCGCGCAAGTGCAACGTTTGCTCTTCGGGGCAGGGGGAACGAGCGGATAAGCGACGCGCCGTCAGGCACGCGAGACGCGGAACGGCCGCGACCGAAAACGGACGCACCTGCGGCGTAACGCGCCGCAGGTGCGCATCGAATGTCGCGGCACGCCGGTGCGTGCCGCGAGCGATCGCGCGCCGTGCGCAGCGACGGGATGCAACAGGTGCATCAGGTGCTGGCGGCGAGACGCGGGCCCGTGCTTCGGGGAGTGGACTCGAGGTCGGGACGTTGCGCTGCCTGCGAGGTCACCCACGGATCGATGCCCTGCTTCTGCACCTCTTCGAGGAATGACACACGTGTGCGCCAGTAATCCGCTTGTAATTTCGCGTCGATGACGCGCTGTTCGGCTGCGAACAGTTCCATGCGCGCCGTCACGAGCATCGACGCAGCGGTTTTTTCCGGCGTGGGGGCGTGTCGCATCGCCCAACGGCTGATCCAGTTCAACATGCTGACCTCCGTGATTACGGACGAACCCGCATCGGGCAATCGCAAGCGGCCGTGCCTGCCCGAACACGCAACGGCCTTGACCGCACTACACCGCCCGGCCTGCACGGACTGCGACTCCCCCGCGTCGGCAATTACCGGCCGGCGTGTGCATGCGCGGTGTATCTATCCTAGAAAGACTTGCCGGTTTATGCGATGGGGTCTTGCAATCTTTTACACAGAAACCACAGTCGCCCCCGCATCACGAAATGACAGTTGCGGGCGGGACGGCTTCGGCGCAGGATAGCCCGATATCTGCAACCGCCTGGACTGACGAATGGCCGCTGCACGCCGCTGCCGGGCATCCGCACCGGCCGCGCCCGTGCGTTTGCGCGCACGCGCGGCCTGCCCCGCGTTCGTTCAGCATGCGGGCGCTCCGTTTCAGTCGGATGTCATTCCGCACCCGCGCCGTGCGATACGCCGTGCGTGCCGTGTTGCACGCCGTCATGCACGCCATTGCGCACGCATCGTTCGCGCATCCCGCTCCCGTTTCAGCCATTTCTTCCGGCCCGTTTCGCCCGAACCGGTAAAATGCGCGCCTTCGCCGCGCGGCCGGGCTGCCAGACCGTTCGCGCGCAGGCAGCCGATCCATCTTTCGATCGTGCCCTCCAACTATATCGTCCGAGCTATCCGCGCTATTACAATCCGCCGATAGCCGGGCAATAGTGGCTGGTTACAGTAAGCCGGCCGCGCGCTGCCTTTACAACAATTCGGCACAACAAGCAACACGACAACCCGACCGGAGAAACGCCTTCATGGAATCCATCAAGCGGTATTTCGGCTTCGCTGAAGCCGGCACCGACTTCCGCACCGAAATACTCGCGGGCGTCACCACGTTCCTGACGATGGCTTACATCATCTTCGTCAACCCCGCGATCCTCGGCGACGCCGGCATGCCGAAGGAATCCGTGTTCGTCGCGACCTGCCTCGTCGCGGCACTGGCGTCGCTCATCATGGGCCTGTACGCGAACTACCCGATCGCATGCGCGCCCGGCATGGGCCTGAACGCGTATTTCGCGTACACGGTCGTCAAGGGGATGGGCTTCACGTGGCAGGCCGCGCTTGGCGCGGTGTTCATCTCCGGCTGCCTGTTCCTGCTCGTCACGCTGTTCCGCGTGCGCGAGGCGATCGTCAACGGCATTCCGAAATCGCTGCGGATCTCGATCACAGCGGGTATCGGCCTGTTCCTCGGCATCATCTCGCTGAAGACCTCGGGCGTGATCGTCGGCAACCCGGCCACGCTCGTCACGCTGGGCGACCTGCACAAGCACGACACGATCCTCGCGATCGTCGGCTTCTTCACGATCGTCACGCTCGACCACCTGCGCGTGCGCGGCGCGATCCTGATCGGCATCATCGGCGTCACGATCCTGTCGTTCTTCTTTGGCGACAACCAGTTCCACGGCGTGTTCTCCGCGCCGCCGTCGATCGATGCGACGCTGTTCAAGCTCGACATCGGCGCGGCGCTGTCGACCGGCATCATCAACGTGATCCTCGTGTTCTTCCTCGTCGAGCTGTTCGATGCGACGGGCACGCTGATGGGCGTCGCGAACCGCGCGGGCCTGCTCGTCGAAGGCAAGATGAACCGCCTGAACAAGGCGCTGCTCGCCGACAGCACGGCGATCGTCGCGGGCTCGGTGCTCGGCACGTCGTCGACCACCGCGTATATCGAAAGCGCATCGGGCGTGCAGGCCGGCGGCCGCACCGGCGTGACGGCCATCACCGTCGCGGTGCTGTTCCTCGCGTGCCTGTTCATCGCGCCGCTCGCCGGCGTCGTGCCGGCGTACGCCACGGCGCCGGCACTGCTGTACGTGTCGTGCCTGATGCTGCGCGAGATGGTCGAGGTGCCGTGGGACGATGCAACGGAAGCCGTGCCGGCCGCACTGACCGCGCTGCTGATGCCGTTCACGTACTCGATCGCGAACGGTGTCGCGTTCGGCTTCATCGCTTACGGCGGCCTCAAGCTGCTGACGGGCCAGGCCCGCTCGGTCAAGCCGATCGTGTGGCTCATCGCAGCCGTGTTCCTGTTCCGCTTCTTCTATCTCGGCAGCGAGTGACGGTGGCGCTTCGGCGCGGTGCAGGATGCACGATGAAAAAACGCCACCTTCGGGTGGCGTTTTTCGTTGTACGCGCCGTGACTGCCGCCGCCTGGCCTTGTCCGCGCGGATCAAGGTGTCGCGACACCCTTGAGCTCCTCGTCGTACAGCCGCTGCGCCAGCGTCGGATCGAGCGCCTTGACGCGGCGATACAGCTGCACCGCGTCATCGGCCCGCCCGGTACGGCGATAAGCGACCGCCAGGTTGGCCATGACTTGCGCGTCATCGGGATACGCGCGGTTCAATTCCTCGAAGATCCCGACCGCCGCATCGGGCCGCTTGCCGCGAATCGCCGCGATGCCCATCGCCTCCCGCGCCAACCGGTTCGACGGATCAAGCTTCAATGCATGCGCAGCCGCGGTCGACGCTTCGTCGGGCTGTCCGATCTGGTTCAGCTCGCCCGCGAGCACCACCCACCCCGCCGCCAGCGATTCGTCCAGTGTCACCGCGCGCCGGAACGATGCGACGGCCTGCACATGCTGGCCCAGTTGCGCCAGCGTCACGCCGTGCATCCGCCATGCCCTCGCGTCGCCGTCGTTCAGCTTGATGGATCGATCAAGTGCACTCAACGCATCGACGTAGTTCGACTGCGTCATGTACAGCGCGCCGAGCCGCAACCAGTATTCGGCATTGTCCGGCGCCGCTTCAACCGCATTGTGCATCGCGCTGGACGCATTGCCGGACTGGCCTTGCAGCGCATATGCCTGGGTTAGCGCGCCCTGAATGAGCGCGGTCGTGGCGGGATCGCCGCCCTTCTGCGCGCTCAGTGCATGCTGGTAACTGACGATCGCGTCCGCCAGGTGACCGAGATCGTATTGCGCGCGGCCGAGTGCATACCAAAGCCGCACATCGTCGGGAAAGGCCTTCAATCCGTCTTGCAGCACACCGATGGTTGCCTGGGCATCCGGCTGCGTCGAGGCCAGCAGACTCCACGCATCGGCCTGGCGCGAACCGGACAGATCATGTACGCCCCGTTCGAACAACGGTCGCGCAGCGGCCTTGTCGCCGCGCCGCAAATACGCGATGCCGAGATTCATCGGCAGCATCGCGTCCGACGGATCGGCACGCATGCCGGCATGAAACGCGTCGAGTGCGCGGTCCATCTGCCCCAGCTCAGCATAGGTGTTGCCGAGCGAACTCCAGCCAAATGCGTATGACGGATCGTTTTCGACCGAGCGGCGATAGGCGGCCAGGCTGAGCGCGCCGCGATCGGGCAGCCGGCTCGTGCGATAGGCATTGCCGAGGTTGTTCCACGCCCATGCGCTGTGCGGTCGCGCGGCCGTCCATGCAAGGTCATGGCGAATCAGCCCGTCGACGTCGTTCGCCACCGCGTACGCGCGCGCCTGGCTCATCCAGGCGGTCGCTTCGAGCGGCAGGTCGACGGCCGGCATCTTCGCCGCCACGGTCGCAATCCACTCGACCGGCAGCACCATGTAAAGCGACGCGGCATTGTCCGCGTGGGCGCCCACCATGCCGATCAGATTGCCCTGCTCGTCGTAGACGCCGGCCCCCGGTTCGGGCAGGCGCGGCGCCGCCGGATTCGGCGACGCGAGCACGCCGGAATGCATGCCGCCGTCCGCGGCCCATGCATGGCAGCACGCGCGCAGCGCAACGGGATCACGACGGCCGAATCGCGCGCCCGCCAGATAGACGGTCGTGGCCGATTCCGGGCTTCGCGCCGTCAGCGGCACAGCGGCGACGTCGAGACCCGTCGCTTCGACGATGCAGATGTCCCGATCCTGGTAGCCCGCGACGAGACGCGCGGGAAGACGGTGGCCATCGGCCGATGCGATGTCGAATGCCGGTCGGCCTGCGAGCCGATGACACGGCGTCGCGACGCGACCCGGCGCCACGACTATGCCGCCCGTCACGACATCGCCCGCGACGAGGTTGACCTCACCTGGCGCGTTCTGACCGATCGCGTCGTCATCCGATCGAACCGCCCCATCGGCCATCGACATGCCGGCTGCGAGCAACCATGCGCCTGCCAGCAGACGGCGCGCCTTCCCCCATCCCGAACGATTTTCCACGTGCGGTGCCCTCTTTTTATTGTGTTGGAATTCGAATGATTTTCTCTGCGATCCTGACGAATCGGGATGCCGGTTCGTGTCGGCACACTAGCAGCCGGCCCGGCGCAGCGGCAATCCGGTGCGGTCCGCATACGAAAATGCCGCCCGGCCCCGCCGAACGGCATTGCGTGAAAGGCAACGTCTTCGCGTGCGCAACGTTCAGCGACGTGCGCCGCAAAACGAGCGTCGTGTCGTCAGCGCCAGTTGGCCTCGTAGAAGCGGACGTAGCCGCTGCGCAGCGTCACGCACTGCGCGCGCGTCTCCGACAGCAAGCGCCGTGCAGCCGCCTCGATACGGTCGCGGTGCTGGTCGAATGCGCCGACCATGTCCTCGAAGCGCGGCGACGCCGCGCCGAAGTGATCTTCCAGTGCCTCGGCGGTGATCTGACATTGGACGCGCTCGCCATTGACCAACGCCGTGAACGCAAGCATCAGGTCGCGCCCCGAATACTCGGGCTTCTCGTTCGTGAAATGGATCTGCATGGGAGCCGCCTCGACCGGTAGAAAACGAATGACCGCGTCCGTCGTCCGCTACCGGCCGGACGAAATGTACGCGGGCTCGCCGGCGGAGGCGCGGCCCGCGGATGATGGCGCGGACAATGCATGCCGGTTGCTTTCCACTTTAGACGGTTTCGCGCAGGAGACAAATATTCCGGCGTGCGTCGTTCCGACGCGCATTTCCTCTGATCAGCGCGGCATCCGGCACCGTTTCGAAAAGCGGCGTCAGTGAGGATCGTTCGGCCAGACGTTGAGCGCGATGGCAGCCGTCGTGGCGCCCACCGCAATCGCGGCCGCCCCGTATCGCACCGCATCGGTCAGATCGAACAGCAGCCCGTGGATCGCCACGGCGATGCCGCCCAGCATGATGAAAGTGGCGATGGCCGCCAGCACGACTCTCAGTTCCGTCCGAACCATGATGCCTCTCCCGAACGGATGCATGTCGCGTCGCATGCATGTTGCAATGCGGAACACGGCGCGTGCGTGCTCCATTTCCATCATTGCAGGCGGGCATTTAAAAGCAAGGGGATTTTGTTCGCGGTCGCGCTTCGTACGCGGCGCTTGTATGATGATGCGTACCCGGATGGTCGCCGTTCGCACACCGATGGTGCGCCGCACGTGGAGGCGGGAATCTGTTGCGGGTTTCGGTGCGTGTGCGTGCGCCGAGAACCGGTCAATTTCGAGAAGCATGGGGCCTGGGTTGGCGTTGAAGTGCCAACCGGGCTCGAACGCGAAGCATGGGATCAGAGCAAACGCTGAAGTGCTAACTCTGATCGACCGCGAAGCATGGGGTCCCAGTAAGCGCTAAAGCGCTAACTGCGGCCGACCGCGAAGCATGGGATCAGAGTAAGCGCTAAAGCGCTAACTCTGATCGACAGGAGACAAGTCATGCCGCAACCCTTCGTGCTGCCCGCCACCGCGGGTCGCACCGACCTGCTCGCGCAGGCGCATGCGCGTTCGACCGCGGTCGGCCTGCGCGCGCACGAACGCCCGGATTTCTCGCCGCTGTCGCGCATCGCGTTGCGCGAACTGCTCGACACGAATCACGCGCTGTTCTCGCACGCCCGCCCGGTGATGGAGAACCTCCACGCGCAAATCGCCGACACGCAAAGCCTCGTGCTGCTGACCGACGCCGACGGCGTGATCCTGCACAGCATCGGCGACGCGGACTTCATCGAGAAAGCCAATCGCGTCGCACTATGCACCGGCGTGTCGTGGGCGGAAGGCGCACGCGGCACCAACGCGATCGGCACCGCGCTCGCATCGGGCCAGGCCGTCGCGGTGCACGGCGCCGAACACTTCCTGCGCGCGAACCACATCCTCACCTGCTCGTGCGCGCCGATCTTCGACCCGTTCGGCCGCACGCTCGGCACGCTCGACGTCAGCGGCGACCCGCGCGGCTCGAGCCCGCATACGCTCGCACTCGTGCGGATGTCCGCGCAACTGATCGAGAACCACCTGTTCGCGAACCAGTGCGCGGAAGCCTTGCGGCTGCGCTTTCATGCGCACGAGGAATGCGTCGATTCGCTGTTCGCCGGGCTCGTCGCATTCGGCCCCGACGGTGGCCTGATCGCCGCGAACCGCAGCGCACAATTCCAGCTCGGCGCATCGTTCGACGCACTGCAGCATCAGGCCAGCGACGCGCTGTTCGGCTTGCGCTTCGGCCAGCTCGCGCAGCAGGCGGCACGCGCACCCGGTGCGATGTTCCGCCTCACGCTGTCGACCGGCGTACGCGTGCTGGCGCGCTGCGAATTCGCGGAAGCACACAAGACCACCATCGCCGTCACGCCGCCCGCACCCATCGCGCGCGCGCGCACGCCGGATCCCGACACGATCACGTTCGCGACGCTCGACACCGGCGACGCACGCATGGCCGCCGTGCTCGAACGCGTCGCGAAGATCCGCGGGCGCGACCTGCCGCTGCTGATCCTCGGCCAGACCGGCACCGGCAAGGAATGGCTCGCCCGCGCGCTGCACCAGGCTTCGCCGCGTGCGGACGGCCCGTTCGTCGCGGTCAACTGCGCGGCGCTGCCCGATTCGCTGATCGAGGCCGAGCTGTTCGGCTATGAAGACGGCGCGTTCACCGGCGCGCGCAAGCGCGGCAGCCCCGGCAAGATCGTGCAGGCCGACGGCGGCACGCTGTTTCTCGACGAAATCGGCGACATGCCGCTCGCGCAGCAGGTCCGGCTGATGCGCGTGCTGCAGGAACGCGCGGTGATGCCGCTCGGCGGTGCGCGCGCGGTGCCGGTCGACGTGCGCGTGGTCTGTGCGACCCATCGCGACCTGCGCGCGATGATCGCGGACGGCACGTTCCGCGAAGACCTGTTCTACCGGATCAACGGGCTCGCGGTCACGCTGCCGGCGCTTGCCGAACGCACCGACCTGCCCGCGCTCGTCGAGCGGATTCTCGCGCGGCTCGCGCGCA